>JAEEXZ010000088.1 GCA_016288055.1 Bacteroidales bacterium | reverse complement strand
CCGAGGTCGTTCATCAGATCTTTGAGAGCCTGGAAGGAAGTGTCGGAGGAAATCATGTTGGAAAGGGTTTCCATGTTGTTGTATTCCGTGTTTCTCATAATACCAGAGTTTTAATTTCTGATGCAAAGGTACGGCGACCTTGTGCCAAACCACTGCGCAAACTAAAATATTATGAAAAAAATCGCATTATTTTTCTGCATCCTTTTCGCGGGGCTGTCCGCCGCCGCCCAGGAGACTTATATGTACGCAGAACGGGACACCTGCTCCCTCTATCTGGATATCTATCGGCCCACCGTGGGCTCCAAGACTGAATTTGACGGCAAGGCTAAGCCTACAGTCGTCTTTGTGTTCGGCGGCGGCTTCATCATGGGTGAACGCAGCGAAGCGTTCTCGCAGCAGTGGTTCCAGCGCCTGAACGACAACGGCTACGCAGTTGTTACCATCGACTACCGCCTGGGCATGAAGGGATATAAGGTGGGGAAAGGACTGAGCGGGTCCTTTAAGGCCGCCGAGCAGTTTGTCATCGCCCAGCAGATGGGCGTGGAGGATCTGTTCAGCGCCATCTCCTTCCTGAACGAGAACAGCGATGAACTGGGCATCGACGTGAACAACCTGGTGGTGGCGGGGTCATCGGCCGGCGCCATCATCGCGCAGGCGGCCGAGTATGACATCCTCTGCGGCCGCACCGAAGGGCTGCCGGAGGGCTTCCAGTTCAAGGGCGTGATGTCCTTCGCCGGTGCCGTAATCAGCATCAAGGGTGCGCCGGAGTATCCCTCGGCCCCCTGTCCTGTGCTCATGTTACACGGTACGGCCGATCAGGCCGTGGCCTACACCAAGTACGGCGCCGTTGGACGCGGCATTTGGGGCAGCGATTTCCTGGCCACCCAGTGGAGCAAGAAGCATTACACCGGCTGGTGCATCTACCGTTTCAAGGACCGCACGCACGACGTGGCCGGCTACATGAACTACCTTTGGGATATCGAGCAGGCCTTCCTGGAGAAGAACGTCATCCAGGGCGCTGCCCGCACGGTAGATGCCATGGTGGACGATCCCTCCCTCCCGACCTGGGGAACCGTCACGCTGGATTCTATCTATAAACAATAAAAAGTTACAACAAAAAGCGGTTGCGGACAACTTCGATCAGGCGGTCCGGGTAATTGGAAATGATGGCGTCGGACCCCACTTCCACCATGCGGCGGATGTCGTCGGGTTCGTCCACGGTCCACGGAACCACCTTGATGCCCATGCCGTGGCAGTAGGCTACGTTGGTGCGGGTCACGACTTCGTGGTTGGGAGACCACCAGACCGGCTTGAAGCTGAGTTTGGACAGGATGTCCACGATGTCGTCCTGGTCCTCGGTGAGGTAGGAGAGGATCACCTGGGGCCATTTCTTGTGGATGTACTCCAGGGCGCGGACGTCAAAGGACTGGACCACCAGGCGGTCTCCGAGGTTCTTGGAAAGGAGGACGGGAATGCAGATGTCGCAGAACTCCTTGTAGTCCGGCCACAGGTTTCCTTCACCCTTCCCGGCCTTGGATTTGATTTCGATATTGTAGCGGAAAGGGGAGAGTCCCTTTTCCGCCGCATACTCTTCCGTGAAGTCAATGAGCTTCGAGGCCAGGGGCTTGTGCTCGGAAATCTTCTTCTGCAGGGGCCAGCGGTCCACCGGGCGAAGGCCCACGTCGTACTTGGCGATGCTGTCGTAGGGCATGGTGAAAAGATACTCCTTAGGATCCTCCTTCTGGACAAGGGTGCTGTCCGGGCGCATGGAGTAACGGGGGTGGAAGTAGTTGTCGTGGGAGACCACTACCAGCCCGTCGGCGCTCACCTGGAGGTCGAACTCCAGCGTGTTTACGTGCATGTCCATGGCGTTCTTCATGGCGGGAATCGTATTCTCCGGCATGAGTCCGGCTCCGCCGCGGTGGGCCTGCAGGTCCACGTAGGAACGGAAGGAGAGGTCAAACTCATGGCTCCACTCCCGGCCGTCGGGGGCTTTCACCACCATCTTGACTGTGGAAGCGTACTGGGAAGGCTCCGCGGCATAGTGGTGCCACACGGGTTCGGGCTTCTTGTAACCGGGAATCCGGGAGGCGTCGCCCTTATAGACGGCCACTATCTCGTCCCGGTAGTCGGGGCTGATTTCCATCACTTCCCGGGCGGGTCCCATATATTTGCCGTCCTCGTACCATTCGATGGTCCAGGAGGAATCGGCCATCCACACGTTCGCGACGACGGCGTTGGGGTGGAGGGGAGCCTTGTCCATGCCGATGAACTGCACCTGGAAACTGTCGGGATAATCCAGGTTGTGCCATTCCCAGCTCACTTTTCCTCCGACGGAGGAGATGACCTGATAGCCGCGGGGCGTTCCGTCCTTGCACCAGTCGGTGGCCCACCATGCTCCGCCGAGGGCGGCGGCGTTATGGTCGGTGACGGAGGGCGATACCTCAAGGGTTTTCATGATGTGCGTGTGGCCGGAGAGGATATCCACCTTGTAGCCGTCCAGAATGGCGAGCATCTTGTCGGCGTTCTTGATGCTTTTGCTCTTGCGGGGGAAGACGAAGCGGATGGGGCTGTGCTGGGCCATGTAGATGTGCGTTCCCTTGGGCACGTACTGCAGCAGGCCCTTCACGAAGTCCAGGGTTTCCTGGGGATAGCCCTCGTCGTAGTTGTTGGAAGACTTGCCGGGATCCTCCAGGCCGCTGGCCTTGAAGATGATGTTCTCCACGCCGATCACGAGGTCCTCTCCCAGCCAGAAAGCGTAATTATATGGGCCGAAGGCGGCCTCGTAGGCTTCTCCCGCCGCGATTCCGCTGCGGTTCTGAATGTGGTCGTGATTGCCGATGACCGCATAGAAGGGGATGCCGGTGGTGGCGATGGCCTCCTTGTAGGCGTCAAACATCTCCAGTTTGTTCCAGGCTATGTCCCCGAGGGCGATACCCACGGTGGGGCGTTCGGCGCTGTAACGCCTGGCCATGCCCTGCAGGTCTCCCAGCGGGCGGCCCAGGAACCTGTCCAGATGTTTCTGATTCTGCATCTGGGGATCCGAAACCGAGAAGAGGGTATAGTCGCTCCCTTCGCCGAAGGACTGGAGGGAGAAGTCGAAACTTTTCGTGCCCTGCAGCGGCAGGTAGAAGGCCGGGGCGCCGGAAGAATAATCGGCTACATAGCCGGCGGGCGTGATGACGAAGACGCAGCGGGCGTCCTTGTGGGTGTTGATGGTGAAGCTTCCGTCGGCCCCGGTAGTGGTGAAGCGGTATCCGTCGCTGACCACGACACCGGAGAGGGGCGCTTTGCCGCACTTGACGCTGCCTTTCACCTTCTTTGCCTGAAGCGGAAATGCCAGGATGGAAAGGCCGATGACGATGCAGAGAAATCTTTTCATGGTTATTCTATTCCGTATTTGCGAAGGATGGAGAGGACCTGAGCCTCGATGGAACGGGCCCAGAGCGTGTATCCGTAGTCTCCGGGATGGATGCCGTCCACGGAAGACTCATGGTCGGGAGAGGTGGCGCAGGGATGGATGTAATAAACGTCCGGGTATTTGGCGCAGGCGATGGCCATGAGGCTATCGGCGC
This sequence comes from Bacteroidales bacterium, assembly GCA_016288055.1. Lineage (GTDB taxonomy): Bacteria > Bacteroidota > Bacteroidia > Bacteroidales > UBA932 > Cryptobacteroides. The sequence continues at coordinate 909 of JAEEXZ010000088.1, read as the reverse complement.
AGGCGATGCGGTCGCTTTCCTTTTTATCCGCGGCCGTGTCGAAGTTGCGGCCTTCCCGGTAAATGGTGCGCTGGAAGATAAGGGGCTTGCCCGGATGGGCCGATATCATGCGCTCGATGAAAGGGAAGAGGCGCTCCTTGATTTCATCCACCGTGGGGTTGGAGAAGGAGTCGAAGATATAGGCATCGACGGAGGCATCGGCCAGGGCTGCTGCAAAGTACGGCTGCAGTTTGGAGTTGCCGCTGCAACCCAGGCCCAGGAGCTGGATGCCGGTGTGGCGGGCGAACTGGGCGGGGTACGTCATGCCCGGGCGGGAGGTGCTCACTCCGTGGGTGAAGCTGGAGCCGAAGATGCCCACGCGGTGGCGGAAGGGGATCTCCATGGATTCCAGCGTGGCGTCCTTGTCCACGCCGATGAGGATGGAATACTCTTCGCTGAACAGCGGCAGGTACAGCAGGCACTCGTGCATGCTGCCGTCCATGCCGGAAATGAGTTTCACGTCATCGTATCTGCGGTTGCGAGGGGTGGAGGCGGCCCACAGCCACTCGCCGTCCTTACGGATGTAGAGGTCGTAGCCCGATGCGCTGATTCCCATCGAATTGGACGGATTCTCCATCTCTCCGAAGCGGGTCTTGATGTGGATGGCCTTGCTGTCGGTACGGAACGCAACGGCGATGCCGGCCGATTCCCTTACCTGTCGGTTTTCAGCTTTGGTGAATCCTTTATAGACAACAGTATCTATCCGGTGATACGGATTGGGCGTGCCGGGGAACAACTTGCCAACGAGCGTAAGGTCAGAGGCTTCGGTGTAACGGTACTCCTGCGCAAAGGCGGAAGGGAGGCACAGGAAAGTGGTTAAAATGATGGAAAAAATGAATTTCTTCATTACGAAATGTACGTTTTAGTTGA
>JAEEXZ010000087.1 GCA_016288055.1 Bacteroidales bacterium | reverse complement strand
TCAATCTGGTTGCGGGAATTCCTGAGGTAGATGTGATATCCTTTCTCGCCGCGCAGCTCCTTTTCGCGCGCGGCCTCGATGCCGGTCATGCCCGCATAGTCTCCGCTGCGGTATTCGCCGGGATGACGGTCCATGTAAGCGGGGTTAACTTCCGAGACATATCCCAGCAGGTTTCCGCCGGCGTTTACCGGATAGTCACGGATGCTGCGAACCTGGCCGCGGAAGCCGGGAAAGCGGTATTTCACTTCGTCGAAGCGCATGTAAGTTTCGGCCGGGACGGTGCGGAGCATGGTGACGGACTGGAAGCCGATGGCCGAGCGGCGCCGGTGGTATTCGGCCATTCTCTCGCGGATAAAATCCGGGTCCACGTCCAGCACGGTGGCCAGGGCCAGCGTGTCGAAGGCCTGGACCTCGCGCGGGCTTACGAGGATGTCATAAGCGACTTTGTTGCCCACCAGGATATGGCCGTTGCGGTCATAGATGACTCCGCGGGTGGGGTAGATGGTTTCGTAGATGGTGGCGTTGCGGTCTGCGTCTTCCTTGTAGCGGTTGTCCAGAATCTGCAGTGAAAAAATTTTGCCCAGAAGTACCAGCACGGCTACTCCCAGGCCAATCAGGATGCGGATATGACGTCCGTCAGGGTTCATCGGCGGGGATCCGGGGCCAGGAGCCCCAGCGTGAGCAGGGAGACCAGCAGGCTGGCACCCAGGGACACCGTAAAGCGGATGACGTTGAACAGCAGGGGACGTACGCCGGCGCTGTCTATCCATACATAGACGGCCAGGAACAGTGCGTAGGACAGCAGGAGGGCCAGGACGGTTTGGGCGAATCCGTTACGCTGGACGGAGAAGTCCTCCGAACGGGCGAACAGCTCCGTGCCGAAGACCAGCCTGATGATCCCGTTGCGGAAATAAGCCACGGGCAGGAGCGCCAGGGTGTTGAGGCCGATGACCCCCTCCGACAGGAAGTCCACGGTGATGCCGGTGGCGAAGGCGATGAGCATGGCGCCCACGCATCCCACGCGGATGGAGATGCACAGCACCAGGGCGGGAAGGATGGTGAACACGAGGTACGGGCTCACACGCAGATAGTTGGTCAGGAGCAGTTGCGCAATGACCAGCAGAACGTAATATAACCAGAATACATCGCGTCTCATTGTTCAAACTGCTGAATTTCGTCAAACGAATTGTTATGCAGCACCGTCACGTAGCGGATGGCGCCGAAGTCCTGGAAGAGCGACACTTCGATTTCGTTGGTGGAACCGTTGATGATGCGGGAAGCGCCGGCGACGCCCAGGGGAATGTCCGGCGGGAAGAGCAGCGAATGGCCGCTGGTATAGACCGTGTCTCCGGGCTGGTACTGGTACTGCAGGGGAATCTCCTTGAGCACGGCCTTCGACGAGGAGACGCCGTCCCACACGAGCAGGCCGCTGCTCCCCTCCGAGCCCAGGCGGGCGCTGATGGAGATGTCGTTGTTCTGGAAGGAGAAGGCGAACGCATGATGGGCGCTTACCGCGTCCACGATGCCCACCACGCCGTTGTGCGTGACAATGCCGGACTTTTCCTGCACGCCGTCCTCATACCCCTTGTTCAGGATGAGGTAGTTGTGCTGGCTGCCCCGGCTGATTTTGACGACCTCCGCCGCCACTGCGGAAAAACCGCTCCGGCGGGGGAGCGACATGGTATCTACATGGGCCTGCCGCAACTGTTCGCGGGAGAGAAGAAGCTCCTGCGTGAGCGCTGCGTTCTCCGCGGCGAGACGTTCGTTCACGCTGCGAAGCTGGAAGTACTGGCCGATGTGGTTGGAACCGCCCCATACCCGGTCCATGAAAACATGGGCGCCGCGGGCGGCCCAACTGCGCTGAAGCGGGGCGTTGTTGCACACCATCTGGAACGCGGCCATTTCCAAAACGACGAAAATGACCAGGTTTGCCAGTTTGGAGAGCCAGGACGTCCGCTTTCGCATGGCTTATCGCATGAGGAAAGAGTAGTTCTCCGTATTCTTGAGGGCGATGCACGTACCGCGGGCCACGGCGCGAAGCGGGTCTTCGGCCACGTGGAAGGGAATATTCATCTTCTCGGAGAGACGTTTGTCCAGACCGCGGAGCAGGGAGCCGCCGCCGCTGAGGAAAATACCGTTCTCCACGATATCGGAATAAAGCTCCGGGGGTGTCTGCTCCAGCGTCTGCTGGATGGCGGCCTCCAGACGTGCGATGGACTTGTCCAGGCAGTGGGCGATCTCCTGGTAGGGAATCAGGGCCTCTACCGGGTGGCCGGTCATGAGGTTGGGACCGCGTACAAGGAACGGTTCCGGCTCCACGTCCAGCTGGGGGATGACGGCGCCCACGGCAATCTTGATTTTTTCGGCCGTGGTTTCACCCACCTTGATGACGTGCTGCTGGCGAAGGTAGTTCTGGATATCCGAGGTGAAGACGTCGCCGGCGATACGGATGGACTCCTGCTGGACGATACCGCCCAGGGAGATGACGGCGATCTCGGTGGTGCCGCCTCCGATATCGACCACCATGTTGCCCTTCGGGGCCTCCACGTCCAGGCCGATACCCAGGGCTGCGGCCATGGGCTCGTAAATCAGATAGACATCACGGCCGCCGGCGTGCTCGGAGGAGTCGCGGACGGCGCGGATCTCCACTTCCGTGGAACCGGAGGGGATGCCCACCACCAGCTTGAGATTGGATGCGAAAATGCTGTGATGACGGGCGTTCACCTGCTTGATGAAGCCGCGGATCATCATTTCTGCAGCATTGAAGTCTGCAATCACGCCATCCCGGAGCGGACGGATGGTCTTGATGCCCGGGTTGGTCTTTTCATGCATCATTTTGGCCTTCTGGCCCAGGGCGATGCACTTGCCGGTCTGGTTGTCGATGGCTACGATGGAGGGTTCGTCCAACACAATCTGATCATTTTGGAAAATGATGGTGTTGGCAGTACCCAGATCCATGGCCAGCTCTTGGTTCAGGAAGCGGAATGCCATATCTTGTTTGTATCTAATTCGATTAAGCCATCAAAATTACGAAAAAAAACTTACATTTGCGTAAAAGAAATGCATGATGGAGAGAAAAAAATTCGTGATTGTCACCGCCGGTGGAACCGGTACCCGCATGGGCGCTTCCGTTCCCAAGCAATTCCTCGAACTGAAGGGCAAACCCATCCTCCGTCTCACCATTGAAAAATTCCTGGAAGCGGAACCCGGAATCCATGTCATCACAGTCCTCCCGGAAGCCCACGTGGCCACCTGGCGGGAATACTGTATCAAGGCGGATTTCAATTGCCCGCAGCGGCTTGTCAAAGGCGGCTTCACCCGCTTCCATTCCGTGAAGAATGCGCTGGAATACGTGCCGGAAGGTGCGCTGGTGGCGGTTCAGGACGGCGTACGGCCGCTGTTGTCCGTGGAGAAAATCCGCACCCTTTTCGCCGCCGCGGAGAACGTCCCCGCCCTGGTCCCGGTGCTTCCCGTCACCGACACGCTGAAAGTCCTGGAAAAGAAGGCCGACGGCACCTTGCAGGCAAGCGGCGAGCCCATCGACCGCAGCCGCATCTATGGTGCCCAGACCCCGCAGATTTTCCACAGTGAAGCCATCAAGGCCGCCTACTCGCAGGGCTATGACACCCTCTTCACCGACGACGCGTCCGTAGCCGAGAAATACGGAATACCGCTCACCTTCGCCGAAGGAGAGCGGTACAATATCAAAATCACTACGCCGGAAGACCTGGTGCTTGCCCGCGCCATCATGATGTAACGGTCATTTCGCAGACGGCGCAATCGAATGACAGCTGGAGCCGTTCTTTCCCGTTTCGGAGGAAGAGCGGTTCTGCTTTTCTCGCTTTGCCCTGTTTGGGGCAGAGACCCAATTCATGGCGAATGCAGTACTTGGTTCGCATGAGTTCCCCGTTGGAACTGTATTCCAATTTGAAGTCGCTGCCGGGAACCCTGGCACCGCGGTACAGTGGAAGGGCGTGAACCGGCATGGCGTCCAGCTCTTCCGCCAGGGAGCGGCGAAGGCCGTTCAGGAAGGCGGCCGGCATAAAAGGAAGGGCGCCAACGACCTTGACGGAAGCCACGGTGAAAGCGTAGCGGCCGCTGCGTTTTCCCAGCTGGGCGCGCAGGGTCTGCTGCATTTTTTCGGTATCGCGGGCTTCATCAAAAGGAGTATCTTCCTGTACAGTGGCACGGCGGCCGTCTTCGGTAAGGGCAGCGGCGCTTAACCGTCCGTTTTCAAAGGACACCTCCAACTGCACATCTATTTCGCGGACGGGCCGGGCGGCATCCAGCTGCTTCTCGAAAGCGGCGCTGATGTTGCGGTACAGCCTAGTGCCTTCCCGCAGTCCCTCCGCCTTTTTGCAGCGGACGGTATAGCCTTCACAGACATCGGCCCGGAAACCGCCGCCCTCGAAGGTGAAGCCGTCCCCGTTGGAGAGCTTCACGGAAGGGGAAGCCGGTTCCAGCACGAAGCCGTCCGGCGTAAGGCGCCCGACT
>JAEEXZ010000086.1 GCA_016288055.1 Bacteroidales bacterium | reverse complement strand
TCAGAACCAATCCGGCCAGTGTATGGCCGAAGATGGCTGTTATGTGCGCGAGGCTGCCGTTGACGCAAGCCTTGCGCACAATTTCATTGGCGGGCTCCTGTGCCTCGCCTTTGTTTTCCAGCAGTTCGTCCGAATAGACGCAGAGGATGGGCTTTCCGGTTTCCCGGCCTTCTTTGCGGAATTTTTTGCGGATGGCTCTGGCCAGAGGATCCCCGTGCACGTCCCAGAATTCGGCAACACGAATACGGGTGGGATCTATCTTGAGGGCGGCTCCCATGGATGAAAACAGGGCGGCAGGGGAGTGGGAGGCCAGCTCAATGAGGGCGGTCTTGTCCTTCAGGGAGTCGATGCAGTCGATGATGTAGTCGAAGCCGCCCAACTGGAAATCGGCGGCATTCTCTGCCGTGAACAATTTTTGTACGGGCGTGATATCAGCCTCCGGGTTAATCTCCAGCAGACGTTCCTTCAATGCCTCTACCTTGACCTTCCCGACGGTTCGGGTGGTGGCCATCAGCTGGCGGTTTACATTGGTGATATTCACGGTGTCTGCATCTACAATGGTGAGGTGCCTGACGCCGCTGCGAACCAGGCTTTCCGAACACCAGGAGCCCACGCCGCCTACGCCAAACAGCAGAATCCGTTTGGCGGCAATACGCTCCATTCCTTCATCGCCCAGCAGCAGGCGGGCTCTGTTGAAGATGTCTGTCATTCTTAGTACGTTATGTTGATCCACTTTTCAAAAAAACGGTCAGCGAGGCTGTAAACCTTTGTTTTCCCCTCGTTTTCGTATGTCAGGAGCTGCTTGTCCAGCAGGGCGCCAATCGCATACTGAACCGAACTGGGAGATTTCAGCGCATGTTTCCTGACGAAGGCGACGGAAGTGACGCCGCTGGCTTTCCCGTCTTTTGCGATGGCGACCAGGGTTTCCTTCTGCTGGTAGTTGAGCTGGTTCATCACAGAGGCAAATGTATGGCCCTTTTCCTCCAGAATCTCCTTCAGAGTCTTTTCAATGTCTTCTTTCTCGATAGTCTTCTCCGGCGAATAACAAGCAAAGGCGTTGTGCAGCACGTTGTGGACGTAATACGTATGCCCTTCGAAGATGTCGTATGCATAGGAGGCGGCTTCGTGGGAAATCTTTTTCCCGGCTTGCATAAACTGATCCTCGGCAAATCGGGTGTAAACTTCCCGGGGGATGCGGTCCAGATAAATCTGCTCGGCGCTGTTGTAGAAAGGCTTGGCTGCAGAGTTGAACATGTTTTCCAGGATATGGCGGTTGCTGCCTGCATAAATGAACAGGCAGTTGTTCATCTTCTGGATGTGCGAGCGAAGCAGGGCTTCCACGTTCTTCTCAGGATAATACGCTATCTGCTGGAATTCGTCAATGGCGAAGATACAGGGCCTTCCTGCATCTTCCAGATACGCAAATATTTCTTCGAGCGTAAGCTCCGGAGCGTGTATGTCTCCCAGTTTGATGTCAAACCTGGGGGTGTCCGTAACCGGGTCATAGCCCAGGCTTCCGGCCAGGGACCTCAGCCCCGCCATGAATTTGCAAAGGGCAGCCTTCCCTTTGGGGACCAAAATGGAGTAGATTTCCTTGCTCAGGAACAGAACCAGCTCGTGCAGGCTGGTTGTAGGGTAGATGTCCACGTAGAATGTGTAGCATTTGTCTTTGATTGACGGCTGCTCGAAGACGTGGCGGATCAGCTGCGTCTTTCCCATCCTTCTGGGCGAGGTGAGCAGGATGTGTGCTTTGTTTTCCAACGTACGTACAATCCATGCAGTCTCCTTGTCCCTGTCGCAGAAATAGGGCTCCGGGACGATGCCTGTGATATAGAAAGGGTTCTCCATCTCGTTTGTAATTTTCGCAAATATAAGCACAATAACACAATTATACAAATTCTATAATAGAAATTCTATAATTGCTATGAGGTCCTGCCCGGAAACATGGGGGATTCGTCTTTTTTTCGTATATTTGTAGCTACAGAACAACCTAACTAAAGTAAAATACTATGGGAGCATTTCATGCATATGACATCCGAGGCATCTACAATGTTGACTTCGATAAGGAAACCGCCTACAAGGTGGGTTATTTCCTCCCCGCGCTGCTGAAGGCCGACAAAGTGCTTGTCGGTCGCGACTGCCGTCTTTCCGGTCAGGAGATCCACGACTACCTTATCAAAGGTATCACCGATGCCGGTGCAGACGTGGACGATATCGGTTACAGCAGCACTCCGCTGGTGTACTTCGGTACCGCCAACTATGGTTACAAGGCTTCCGTCCAGATTACCGCCAGCCACAATCCGCGCGAATACAACGGCATGAAGGTGAGCCGTGAGAATGCCCTGCCCGTAGGCCTGGATACCGGCCTGGGCCAGATCAAGCAGTGGATTGAAGAAGGCCGTCCCACGCCTCCCGCCGCCCGTAAGGGTGCGGTAAAGGAAATCGACATCAAGCCCGATTACCTGAACTTCCTCAAAAAGTATAAGGGAGATTACTCCAACCTGAAGATCGCCTTCGACCTTTCCAACGGCATGAGCACGCTCTTCGCCAAGGAAATCTACAAGGGAGACGACGCCACCTTCCTCTTCGACGAGATGGACGGCAGTTTCCCCAACCACGAACCCAACCCCCTCGTCGCCGAGAATGTGGAGCCCCTGCGCAAGCTGGTGGCGTCCATCAAGGCCGATGTAGGCGTCATCTACGACGGAGACGCAGACCGCGTCATGTTCGTGGACGACAAAGCCCGTTTCGTGGCACCGGACCTGGTTATCGCCATGATGGCCCGCTACTTCTGCGACGAGCGTGGGGAAAAGAATCCCCGCGTGCTGCAGGAAATCCGTTCCAGCAAGGCCGTAGCCGAATATCTGGTGAAAAACTACAACGCGGAGGTCCACACCTGGCGCGTGGGCCGCGCTTTCGCCGCTCCCAAACTCCGTGAGATTGACGGTCTGTGGGGCGGAGAGCTGGCCGGCCACTATTATTTCAAGGATTTCTTCTACAGCGACAGCGGCATGCTCGCCAGCATCATTGTGCTGCGCATCGTGAGCGCCCTCAAGAAGCAGGGAATCAAGCTGAGCGAGGAAATCGACAGGCTCACCGGATACGAGAACTCCGGTGAAATCAACTACAAGGTAGAAGACAAGAAGGGCGCCATGGACGCCGTGAAAGCTTACTTTGAAAGCAAGGAGAAACCGGCCAAGGTAATGGATTTCGACGGTTACCGTCTGGAATTCCCCGAGTGGTGGTTCAACATCCGTCCTTCCAACACAGAACCTTATTTGCGATTCATCTGTGAAGCCACTTCGAAAGAATTGCTGAATGAAAAGATTGCCGAGGCGGACGCTATCATCGTGAAGCAGTTCGGCGGCAAACGCTAAAGAATGAAGAAAGAAGTACTGATTTTACTCTCTGTCTTGGCAGGTGTTTCCCTGCAGGCACAGGAGGCCGGCCGCCAGGCCGATTCCCTCCGTCACGTCTTCGGACGTCAACAGGTACAGCACGCTGTCCGGCAGTCAACCCCCTATGCCGACACCCTTGATACCGGCAACCCCGGTGTCAAGGTTGTCTTGTATAACAACGGGACATACCGTTACGTGAAGGACCCGGTCCTTGTGGCCGCCGACAGCGTGTTCACGGAATGCTGGGATACGCGTACCGTGAATCCCTATCGCGAACAGCCGGATCCCATCCCGGACCGTTTCTCCATCTGGGTGGTGGATTCCCTGGATTCTTACACCTGCCCTTATGTGGTGCATCCCCGTTCCCTGTTCGGCTACCGTCACGGCCGCCGGCACCAGGGTATAGACCTGCCTTATCCTACCGGCACGCCCGTCCCCGCCGCCTTTGACGGCCGGGTGCGCATTTCGGACTATGTCGGCGGCTACGGAAACCTGGTGGTGATCCGCCACGCCAACGGCCTGGAGACTTTCTATGGCCACCTGTCCAAGCGCAACGTCCAGTCGGGGGACTGGGTGAGTGCCGGGGATATCATCGGCCTGGGCGGCTCCACGGGCCGCTCCACCGGTCCGCACCTGCATTTCGAGACGCGTTACAAGGGTGCGGCCTTCGACCCTTCCTGGCTCATTGACTTTGAGACGGGAACCCTGCGTCACAGGCTCCTGAAGGTGCGTTCCTGGTACTTCAACCCCAACCAGCGCTACGTCCAGAGCGTGGATGATGAGGACGAGATCTTCCGCACCGACGAAGAAGACCGTCTCCTGGCCGAGGAACAGGCCAAAAAGGAAGCTGCAGCCCGCGCCGCGGCCGAAGCGGCCGCCATGCGTTACCACACGGTCCGTTCCGGCGATACCCTTTCCAGCATCGCGCGCAAGTACAGGACCTCCGTACGGGAGATCTGCCGTCTGAACGGTATAAAGGAAATCACCGTTCTCCAGATTGGAAAACGGCTTCGTGTCCGTTAGCGGAGCTTGGTGTTATAGTGAGGGTGAACCTTGCCCTTTGAGATGTTCTGCAGCTTGCTGGAGAGCATCTTTTTTCTGATGGGGGCGGCGTG
>JAEEXZ010000036.1 GCA_016288055.1 Bacteroidales bacterium | reverse complement strand
AAAATAATTTTGCAGGGTAAAAAAATATTGCTACCTTTGCAATCCCAAGTTTGGTGGGTTCGTATAACGGTTAGTACTCGGGATTTTCATTCCCGCAATAGGAGTTCGATTCTCCTACCCACTACCAAATATAAAAAAGTAAAATAATGGCAAACACGAAATCCGCCCAGCGTGCCGCGCGCCAGAGCGAGCGTCACAGACTGCATAACAAGTATTATGCAAAGACAACCAGGAACGCCATCCGCGACCTGCGTAACACCACCGACAAGGCAGCAGCCCAGGAAAATGCACCTAAGGTCTATGCAATGATCGACAAACTCGCCAAGATCGGTGTCATCCACAAAAATAAAGCGGCCAACCTCAAGAGCGGTCTCCAAGTGTATATTAACAAGCTCGCCTAAGAGCTTGTTTTTTATCAAAAGCGGGATGTAGCGCAGTTGGTAGCGCACTACGTTCGGGACGTAGGGGTCGCTCGTTCGAGTCGAGTCATCCCGACCAAAAGAAGCAGGGGAAACCCTGCTTCTTTTGTTTTTTGACGGCATTTTCGTATATTTGCCGCATTATGAAAACCTTAACACTTAAACTGATCCACTTCCTGGGAGTGGTTATTGTCATACTTGGCTGCTCCCGCTCGCGCTACGACATTTCCGATGGGTTCAACAAGGACATTACGCTCTTCTCGGAGGAGATCAGCGTGCCCGTCGGCAGTATCGGCCCTGTTTCCGTTCTCTCGCTCCTGATGAACTCTTCCATAGGGAAGATGCTTTCTTCTTTTGTCAAGGAAGGAGAGGATGGCGCTCTTGTCATCGAAGGCCAGCAGTCTCTGTATGCGGCCAACGTGTTCCGTATCCAGGAACAGGCTGCAGACCCGTCCCAGCCTTTCACCTTCGTCGCCGGTGACTGCAACGAGGGGTTCAGTGGCATGGCGGGTATGCTGGGATATCTGGGATTGTCCTGCCTGGACCAGCGCATTGTCCTGTCTGCTACGAATCCCCTGATGGACGCCGTCCCCGTGCGTGCCTCCTGGCAGCTATCAGACGGCGAATACAATCTCGTGGAGCCTATCGACTTCTCCCTGCCCCGAAATCGCAGGAATCCCTACACGATTAAGGAACTGCAACTTCCGGAAACTTCGTACTCGGTCCCTTCCTCCATCGTCCTCAGCGGACTGGAGATGGATATGCCGGCGCTTCCCGCTTCGCGGATTTACGATGAAACGGAGATGGACGTTTTTCGTATCGGCTGTGTCCATAAGTGCAAGCTGGGCGTCCCGGAGAGTTTCTCCATTTCGCAGACGATCAATGTAGAGGATGCCAAATTCCTGATCGGGAAGTTCCGCCTCAAACGCTGCGAAGTGCGTATGGAGGTGTCCAGTACGCTGCCCCTGGCCGTGACCCTCAAGGGCCTCCGTCTGATGAAAGAGGACGAAAACGGCACCCTGGTTCCGGACGAAAACATTGTGGTCAGCTCGGACGTGACCCTTGCCGCCGGCACCCTTGAAAATCCCGGCGTTACGCCTCTCAGCCTTTTCGTGGAGGCCGTCGAGGGCTGTATCCCTGACGTGCACGCCATGGAAATTGACATTGAAGTAAAAGGCCAGGCCGGCTGCGGGGAAGAGCCTCTCTCTTCCCGCCAGTCGCTCTCCATCGTTTCTTCCGCGGCCAGAATCGTGGGCGGAGTAACCATCCCTTTAAAATAGACGGCCATGAGAAAGTATTTTCTGATTGTATCGGCGCTCTTACTTGTCAGCGGCCTGTCGGTGAACGCCCAGCGTTTTCAGGATGGTTTTCACCGTGACAACCCGGCCGTTATCCAAGATGGAGACGTCCTGGAACTGGTCCAGTGGAACAGCTGGGCCCAGAACAACTATGGCGCCTCCAGTTTCCTGTATCCCGCAGAAGACGGACAGGTCCTGACGGCGTTCCATGAAAAGATTTCCGCAGAGACCTTCCTCGGAAGCCTGCGTCAGGATAACTTCACCAACGGGAACCTGGACCTCACCCTCTTCTCCTATGCATGGCGCCGGGGAGAGGCCAGCCACCGCATCTCCGTGGGTGTGCAGGCCGATTATCGGACCTCCGTTCCCATCGAAATCTTCCAGATTCTCAAGCAGGGAACCGGCCAGGCCCGCTATGAGATGGGCGGCTTCGAGGCCGGGGCCAGGGCTTATGCCAATCTTTCCTACGGCTATGCCCGCGAGCTCTCCGGCTGGCTTTCCGTGGGCGCGAGGGTCAAACTCCTTGTGGGATTGCAGTCGGCGGCGTATCATATTACGCGCATGGACCTGCAGCTTTCCGGCGAGGAATATGTGGCCGATATTGAAGCAGACCTGGACCTCACCAGCACGGGCGGCAAGGCCCGGGTAGGGGAGGACGGCTACATGCGCCTGCTGGATCGGGACCGCCGCGAAAAATGGTTCCTGCCCCCGGGCGGAGGCCTTGCCTTCGACCTGGGCGTGGTGGCCACGCTTGACGAGGGGCTGTGCGTTTCCGTATCGGCCCTCAATCTGGGCGGCATCCTTTGGTATTACGGCAATGCGGGGCACTCCGAGGGGACCATTTCTTTCTCGGGGCTGAAGGGCGTGACTTACGAGCAGCTGGAGAAGATGGACCTGGGCGGACAGTTCGACGAAGTGATTGCGCAGTTCAAAGAGTCGGCCCGCGTAAAACCGGCCGCAAAAAAGACCCGGCTGGAGGCGGTGCCCTTCACGCTCAATATGGGCGCAAAGTATGACATGCCGTTCTACAGGCCTCTTTCCGTAGCCGTGACCGGTACATATATGGGCTGGGATTCCATGCATTACGGAGACGTGCGTCTGGGCCTGGGGTGGAATCCCTCCCGGAGACTGGGGCTCATGGCCAACATCGGCTCCGGAAGCTATGGCCCGGTGTGGGGCGCGGCCCTGACGGTGGGTGTGTATAAGTTCCACCTGAACGCCGCCGTGCAGAACGGCTTCGGCGGCACCGTCCCGTACACTTCCACCCAGCTGCAGGCCAATACCAAGTGCCTTTCCCTGGGCGTTACTTATGATATCTGATTTTATAACACAATGATATCCATTTCTCATCTAAGCAAGACTTACAAGAATCCGGACGGAAGTACCCTGCAGGTTCTCAAGGACGTTACCTGCGAGATTGCATCCGGAGAGGTTATCAGCATCATCGGCCCGTCGGGAACGGGTAAGAGTACGCTGCTTCGCGCGCTTAACCTGCTGGATCCCCCCACCGGCGGCAGCATCATCTTCGACGGCGAGGACATCCTCGCAAAGGGCTATCCGATCCATCGGATGCGTCAGAAGATGGGCATGGTGTTCCAGGGGTTCAACCTTTTCGAACACATGACCGTGCTGGAAAACGTCATCTATGCGCCCTGCAAAATCCGTAAGATGAGCCCGGAGCAAGCCCGCAGCGAGGGCATGGCCCTGCTGCGCAAGGTGGGCATCGCGGAAAAGGCCGATGCCAGCCCCGCCAGCCTCTCCGGCGGCCAGAAGCAGCGTGTGGCCATCGCCCGCTGCCTTGCCATGCGGCCGGAGGTCATCCTCTTCGACGAGCCCACATCGGCCCTCGATCCCACCATGGTGGGGGAGGTGCTCAGCGTTATCCGGCAGCTGGCGAAGGAGGGAATGACCATGCTCATCGTCACGCACGAGATGAAATTCGCGCGGGATGTGAGTACGCGCGTCTTCTACATGCAGGACGGCATCATCTACGAGGACGGTCCGGCCAAGCAGGTGTTCGAAGCTCCCCGGCGCAGTGCCACCAAGGACTTCGTGCAGCGCATCCGCAAGGAGGTCTTCGAGATTGACGGACCGGACTTCGACTTCCTGGATATGGGCTCCCGTATCCAGCAGTTCTGCCTCAAGTACAATATCCCGGAAATCTCCAACCGCGCACCCGTCCTGTGTCAGATGATGATGCCGGCTTTCCTGGAGATTGACAAGCCGCTTACCGTGCGCATTACGCACAGCGAGCTCTTCGGCGATGTATTTCTGGATTTCATGGTGGAAGACCTGGGCGAATCACCGCTCGACGCCGCGCTCCGGAAAGAGATTGCTCCGCTCTGCAAGGATGTCATTGAAGAAACTACCACCCGCGGTTTCCGCGTAAGACTGAAGATGGAATAAGGCCCCTGTTGTCATGATGAAGAAATTACTGATATTCTGCGCCCTGGCGCTGGTTTCCTGCGCCGGCCATAAAGAGAACGAAATTGTGCTGAACAGCGAGGAGGATCTGGCCGGGCTTCGCGTAGCCGTCGCTACGGGAAGCAGCTATGAGATGGACCTCTCCTCCCGTGAAGACATCCAGCTGCTTCGCTTCAATACAGAAAGCGACCTCCTGCAGGCTCTGTCGAATGACCGGGCCGACGTAGTGGTCATCGACGAGGTGGTGTTCAACCCGGTCATCCAGCGGGAGAACGGAATCAAAATCGCCCTCCTCGGAGAGAAGGAGTTCCCCACCGGGTTCGCCTTCCGCGGGGAAGACGCCGCCCTTGCCCAGACCATGACCGCCATCCAGCAGCGTATGGAGGCCGACGGTTCCATGCAGCAGCTGAAGGATTTCTGGCTTACAGACCGTTTTACCGAGGTGGAGACCTACACGCACATCCCTCCGGAGACGACGGGGAAACCGCTTCGCGTGGCAACCTGTGCCCCTACGGCGCCCCTGTCCTTCCGCATCGGAGATGATTGGTATGGCCTGGAGATTGACCTGCTGCGGGAACTGGCGAAGGAGCTGCACCGTCCCATCGAGGTTACTTTGTATGAGACGGCATCGGCCATGCTGTCTGTCCGTTCCGGCGTCGCCGACGTCCTGTGCGGCTGCATATTCATCACCCCGGAGCGGCAGCGGGAGTTCGCCTTCTCGGCCCCTTACCATGCCTACCGTCCCGCCTATTTCGTGAAGGACCACCAGGCCCGCCGCCGTCAGGTGGGGCCTATTGCTGCCTTCGTTCAGAGCGTGAAGAAAAACCTCATTACCGAGCAGCGCTGGAAATACATCACTTCCGGTCTTTGGATGACGCTGAAGATCAGCCTTCTGGCCATCATCCTGGGCTCTGTGCTGGGAATCGGGCTGTATGCCATGTCCGGCAGCCGCAGAAAGTGGATGCGGGGCTTTGCCCATGCTTACAACGGGTTCATGGCCGGTATTCCGGACCTGGTGCTGCTGCTCATCCTGTTCTATGTGGTCTTCGCCAAGTCCTCCCTTCCGGCAGATCTGGTGGCCGTCATCAGTTTCGGCCTCCTGTTCGCTTCCAGTTTCTTCGAGGTCTATGCTTCCTCGCTTGAAGCTGTTCCCCGCGGCCAGACCGAAGCCGGCCTGGCGCTGGGCTTCACCCGTCTCCAGACCTTCTTCCACATCGTTTTCCCCCAGGCCCTCCGCTATGGCCTGCCCCTGTACAAGGGACATTGCGTAGCGCTGCTGAAGGGAACGGCCATCGTGGGCTTCATCGCAGTCCAGGACCTCACGCGCGCCGGAGACCTCATCCGCGCCCGTACCTTTGACGCGTTCATCCCCCTGCTCGTGGTGACCCTGCTCTATTTCCTGCTGGTCTGGCTTATCGGCAAGTTCATCACCCTCCTTACCCCCGGCAAGACTGTCCTGAAGTAGAGAGGGCTAATACGAAAAAAGAGTGGCCGGATGGTCACTCTTTTTTGCTCCCCCTGTTGGACTTGAACCAACGACCCTCTGATTAACAGTCAGATGCTCTAACCAACTGAGCTAAGGAGGAATTTTTATTTATTCCCGTAACGGGATTGCAAAGGTACAATCTTTTTTGGATTCTCCAAAGGATTTCTGAAAATTTTTTTGTTATATTTGTAAATCTAATTTAGCGGCATTGTTATCATGGATATCGACCTCCTGGCGAAGATGGTGAAGGAAGTAGTGATGGATCATGACTCCGTCACGCTGCCCGGCATGGGCAGCTTTGTAGCAGAACTGGTTCCTGCTTCTTTTGCAGACCGCGGCTACACCATCCTTCCCCCTTATCGGCGGCTTTATTTCTCTCCCAAGCAGGGGGAAGACCGTCTTCTGGTGGAACTCTACGCCAAGTCCAATGAAGTCCCCGAGGCCGATGCCGCCCGTATCCTTACGGACTTCATCTCCGAAATGCGGGAAGTTCTGAAGACCCGCAAGACGCTGGTCCTGACGGGTCTTGGCCGTCTTCGTGCCACGCGCGAAAACCATTTCTTCTTTGTGGCCGATGAAGACCTGGACATCTACCCTTCCGGTTATGGCCTGCAGCCTATCTCCCTCAAAACCCATGAGGAAACGCCGGAGGAAGTGGCCGCTGCTGTCTCTAACCTGGCCCAGATCATGGAGGCCCCCGCAGCCGAGCCCGCAGCCGAGCCCGTAACCGAGCCTGTCGCCGAACCCGCCCCCGAACCTATCGAAGTTTCCGAGGAAGAAATCACGGCCGTCGCCCCGGTGAAAAAGTCTGGATGGAAGGTCCTGTGGAGGATTCTGCTGGTGATTGTTATCATCGCCGCCGTTGCCGCCGCAGCCCTTGCCGTCGTGGGCAGAATGGCTCCGGAGTGGCTGGACGCATACCTTTATTCCCCGGAAGAACTTGACATTCTCCGCAAATAGTGCTAACTTCGCGGCACTAAAGCAGTAGTGTATGAAACCTGTAAGCCGTGAAGGATACAAATATCGTCAGGATATCTGTATCCCCTGTTACCAAACCAACCAGGACGCAGTCATGCGTCCCTCCGCTTTGATGGACCTTGCCCAGGAGATCGCCTATTGGGCGGCTATGGACCTGGGTTTTGGTTATGACACATTGCATGTTCACCACATTGCATGGGTGCTTTCCCGTATGCACTTGCACTTTATCTCTCCGCTGAAGTGGAGAGACGAGGCCTCCCTGCTCACCTGGCACAAAGGTGGCAACGGCCTATTCTATCTGCGCGACTTCCAACTGTTCGGTCCCGACGGGCAACTGGCCGCTACGGCCACCAGCTCCTGGGTGGTCATTGACGAGCGCACCCGCCGCTTCGTCCGTCCGGAAGACCTTCCCAGCACCATGGCCGTCGATTACGAAGTGGACCACGCCATTGAGGAACCCTCTCCGAAGGTAGTGATGCCCAAAGGCGAGGAAGTCCTCGTGGGCGAGCACATCGTTTCCTACTCGGACATCGACATCATCGGCCATACCAACAACGTCCGGTATGTGGTGTGGGCCATGGACTGCCTGCCGATGGAAGTAGCCCAGAAGCAGTTTTTGAAAGACCTTTATATCAACTTCAATAAAGAGACTACGGCCGGAGAAACGGTACAGCTGTTCCGTGTCCAGGAAGGAAATGCCTGGTATGTGGAAGGTCGTGTCGATGGTAAATCCTGTTTCGTAGTTAAATTGGAGTACTAAACAATTAACTATGCATGACTTGTTTTTCGGGAATGGCATTGCGCATACCATTCTTCTGCTTGCTTTCGTAATTGGCGGCGGCCTTTATCTGGGCCGTTTCAAAGTGAAAGGGATTTCCCTGGGTTCTACCTGGGTGCTCTTCCTGGGCATCCTCATGGGGCACCTCGGTTTCGGGGGAGATCCGGACGCTCTCCACTTCGTCAAGGAGTTCGGACTCATCCTGTTCGTGTTCTCCATCGGCCTGCAAGTGGGCCCCGGTTTCTTTCACTCTTTCCGGCAGGGAGGAGTGAAGATGAACCTGCTGGCCGTGATGAATATCCTGCTGGCAGTGGGTATCACCTATGCGATATCGGCCATCTCCGGAGAGGACCTCAAGACCATGGTGGGCGTGATGTCCGGCGCCGTGACCAATACGCCCGGCCTGGGTGCCGCGCAGCAGACCTTTATGGACGTCTCGGTCGCAGGGGGTAGTTCGGCCCTCGCGGCAGGGGAGGCCTCGGAGAAGCTGGCATCGGCCTATGCCGTGGCGTACCCGATCGGTGTGATTGGCGTCATATTCGTCATCGTGCTGTTCAAGGCCATCTTCAAGATCGATCACAAGAAAGAGCTGGATACGCTCCGGGCCGCGGAATCCACCACCGAAAATGCCCGTCGCATGCACGTGGAAGTGGATAATCCCGCCATCTTCGGGAAAAAACTCACCGATGTCATCCATCAGTTCGGCGGCGAGTTCGTCGTCTCGCGCGTAATGAAGGGCGAGGAAATTGTCTTCCCTTCTGCCGATGTAGTCCTGGAGAAGGGCGACAAACTGCTCATCGTGACGTGCCAGGGAGAGGTGGACCGCACCCGCATCATCTTCGGCAAGGAGATTCCCATGCACCTGCAGGACTGGCAGGAGAAAGACCATAATATGGTAACCCGCCGTATCATGGTTACCAAGTCCAACCTCACCGGCAAGAAACTGAGGGAACTTCTGTTCCGCAGCGCATACGGCGTAAGCGTTACCCGCGTTATCCGTTCCGGCGTGGAACTGGTCGCTGGTCCGGACCTGTACCTCCAGATGGGGGATACCCTTGTCTGCGTGGGGACGGAAAAGAATATAGATATTGTGGCGCACAAGGTGGGCAACTCCCACTCCGCACTGAACAAACCCAACCTGGTGCCCATCTTCCTGGGTATCGTGGTGGGCGTCATCTTCGGCTCCCTTCCCATGCGCTTCCCCGGCATCCCGCAGGCCATCAAACTGGGCCTTGCCGGCGGTCCGCTCATCATCGCTATCCTGCTGGGCCACTTCGGCCCCAAGTACAAGATTACCACTTACACCACGACCAGTGCCAACCTGATGATCAGGGAGATCGGCATCACCCTCTTCCTGGCGTCCGTAGGCATCGGCGCCGGCGGGGAGTTCTGGAACTCCATCGTGGGCGGTGGTTACTGGTGGATCCTCTACGGTGCGGCCATTACCATCGTGCCGCTGTGCATCACCTTTGTGGTGGCCCGTCTGGTCGCGAAACTCAACTTCTACCAGATATGCGGCCTCATCAGCGGTTCCTGCACCAATCCGCCCGTGCTGGCTTTCTCCCAGGGCATGTATGGCAGCGACTATGCCTCCGTTAACTACGCCACGGTTTATCCGCTGTCCATGTTCATGCGTGTGTTGGTAGCTCAGTTGCTCATATTAATCGCAATGGCATAAAGATGTTCGACCTCGTCTATCCTTCCATTCCCGCGCCGCTGTATCCCCGTCCTTCCAGCGACCGTCCCGGCAAGCAGCCCGTCCCCCAGGGAGAAATGCTGCCGTTGATTGAACCCAACGGCCTGGTTTACGGGCAGGCTCCGCGCATGTGGTGCCACAGCGAAGAGGGAAGCAAGTTCCTTCATCCCGTGGTGCACCTGCACCTGGTGGACCGTTTCGGAAAACTGTATTTGCAGAAGCGCTCGATGAGGAAGCATCTGCTTCCCGGCCACTGGGATACGGCCGTCGGCGGCCACATCTCCTACGGTGAACAGGTGATGGAATCTCTCTACCGCGAGGCGGGGGAGGAGCTGGGCCTGACGACTTTCAATCCCGTTTATCTGGGAGCCTATCCCTTTTTCACCGGCCGTGACTCCGAGTGGGTCATCATGTTCGCGGCCGTGGGCCATCCGGACCTGCATCCGGACAACGCCGAGGTCTCCGAGGGAAAGTGGTGGAGCTTCGAGGAAATTGCCGATGCCACCGGAAAGGGAATCCTGACGCCGAACCTGGAGTCGGAGTTCGCCCGCATCAAGGATCAGCTGCTGGCTCTACTCTAGCATACCCCAAGTCTCATCGATGGCCGACCGTGCAGACGCGTCGGCCTTTTCCGTTAATCCGACGTAGGACGGGCCGCCCTGCACAAGGCCTTTCTGGCCGATAAGCTCCCGCCGCAGCCGGATGGCTTCCTGCCGCTGCACCTGGGGCGGAAGGAGGGAAATGATGCTGAGAAGGTAATCCTCGGCCCCCAGCATGTTCACGGCCTGCACCTTCTCCCCTTCAACCACAAACTTGAGGGTGCCGGCATAGCGGTGCGTGCCGTCTTCGCAGCAAAGGAGAAAGGACGGCTCCGCGAACAGCGTGCTGATTGTGGCGGCTTCGAAAACCAGCTCGTCGTACAGCACTCCGTTGTAATCGATTTTGCCTTCCCGGTAAGTGACGGTCTGGGGACCGGCACCGTCCTGGATAATTTCGAAGCGCAGCTGCTCGCTGGCGGTGATGCTCACCTCGATGCGGGGCTGCGTGCGTACCAGGCGCCACAGGAGGCGGTCTTCATCGGCCTGGCTCAGGGTGACGTCTTCGTAGATGCGGCGCAGCACTTCGGGCGTCATGCGGGGAAAGTCCTCTACCTCGGGGATGACGACGAAGCCGGCCATGTCGGCGCAGCCGGGGGTGATGGCAAAGTGATTCTCTCCGCTTTCGAAAAAGCAGGAAGGGCGGCTGGCGCTGCGAAGGGTGACGATGGCGCGGTATTCGCCCTCGCTGCAATACGCGAAGGCGTTAAAACGGGGCTCGGTCTCTTCTGCTACCAGGTTGAGGCAGTCCAGCAGGCGGTAGAACTGTTTGGCCATGGACTTGGATGTCTGGGCGCGAAGCAGGAAGATGCCCCTGTTGAATCGGTTGAAGTGGTACAGCTGGGCGTCGCGGGTGCTGGATATGAACGTAGCGTCTTCCGGCTGTTCCCCGGCGGCGACGGCGCGGAGCACGCGGTCGGCGGCCCTTTCCAGCGGCATATAGCCCTTGGGACAGGCCTGGAAATGGGCGTGCCCCGGAACTGTGGTACCGCTGTTGGGACTGTTGTAGAACACGATGTAATGCTCCAGGCTGGCGGCCAGGTCCAGCATATCCGGGAAGCGGTGCCAGATGGTCTGGGGAACATGGGTGTCCCGCGTGATCACCAGGTGGTTCGGGAAGATGGGGGCGCGGTTAACCAGAATATTGTAGTGACGTCCTTTTCTCCCTTCGAAGGGAAGGGTGTGCTGGTGCTCCATGTAGTTCTCTTCGCACAGCGGACAGCCGTGGTCGAAGATGGGAATGCGGCCCGGGTTGGACTGCAACGTCACCACCATGCCGCCGAAGGGCATGGTGCGGGTTTGGGTACACTTGAGGGCGCGGTACTTAGCCGCTACTTCCGGCCAGACGGAGAGTTGGTCGTGGACGAATTTATCGATGTCAGTTGCCATTTACAGTGTAAAGTTACGCTTTTTTTCTTAACTTTGTGTAGCTATGGCTACCATCGGCATATTTGATTCCGGCTGCGGCGGTCTGTCCGTTTACCGGGAGCTGATAAAAGTGCTTCCCAAGGAGCGCTTCCTTTACTATTCCGACAATGCCCACTGCCCCTACGGGGAAAAGACGGCCGCCTACATCCGGCAGCGCGCCCGCGTCATCACCGACGAACTCCTCGCAAAGGGGGCCGATATCATCGTAGTCGCCTGCAACACCGCCACCGCAGCCGCCATCGGCACTCTCCGGGAGGAATATCCCGCCGTTCCCTTCGTGGGGATGGAACCGGCCGTGAAGCCCGCCGCGCTGGGGACGCAGACCGGCGTTATCGGCGTACTGGCCACAGCGGGCACGCTCAAGGGGTCCAAGTACCTGAACACGCGCGGCCTCTACGAGGATGACGTCCGCATCGTCGAGCATGTGGGGCAGGGTTTCGTGGAACTGGTGGAAGCCGGCAAACTGGACGGGCCCGAGGCCGAGTCCACTGTCCGCGCCTCCCTGCAGCCCCTCCTGGATGCCGGGGCCGACAAG
Source organism: Bacteroidales bacterium (assembly GCA_016288055.1). Classification (GTDB taxonomy): domain Bacteria; phylum Bacteroidota; class Bacteroidia; order Bacteroidales; family UBA932; genus Cryptobacteroides. The sequence continues at coordinate 10,952 of JAEEXZ010000036.1, read as the reverse complement.
ATCGTTCTCGGCTGCACCCATTATCCCTTCCTCCGCCCGGTCATCGAGCGCATCGCCGGCCCTTCGGTGCAGGTCATCGACCCTGCTCCCGCCGTCGCGCGCCAGACTTTGCGCCTCCTTCAGGAACGCTCCATCCCCGTGGGGCAAGGTCCTTTTTCTGTGGAACTTAACTCTTCCGGGGACCCGTCGGCCCTCCGCCGTATCTTCGCCCTCCTTTAGCGAGTGGCACGGAATATGCGTATTACCACTCCGGATTAACCTAGAACTATTGTCTTATGAGAAGATTATCAACGATTGCCACCACCCTTACGCTGGTATTGTCTATGCTTGCAGCCCCTGGCATGGTGGCCCAGACGCGTTCTTCAAACAGCACCCGAAATACCGGCACCACTTCCACCCGCAGCTCCTCGCAGGGAACTACCCGTAGCTCCTCGCAGGGAACTACCCGTAGCTCCTCGCAGAGCTCCACTTCCACTCGTTCTAGCGGCGTTCAGCAGAGCACCCGTACAAGCTCCGGCAGTTCCCGTTCCAGCTCTGTGCAGCAGAACACCGGCAACTCCCGCTCCAGCTCTGTGCAGCAGAACACCGGCAGTTCCCGTTCCAGCTCTGTCCAGCAGAACACCGGCAGTTCCCGTTCCAGCTCCGTCCAGCAGAGCACCGGCAGTTCCCGCTCCAGCTCTGTGCAGCAGAGCACCGGCAGCTCCCGCTCCAGCTCTGTCCAGCAGAACACCGGCAGCTCCCGTTCCAGCTCCGTCTCTTCGCGGTCCAGTGGGTCGGCTTCTGCTACCGGCGGCAACGTCCGTTCTTCGAACGTCAGCCGTGAGGGGCTGGGCTTCGGCTCGTCTGACGAGAACCGGTCGGCCTCCTCGTACCGTGACAACGGCGGCAACTTCCGTTACAACGACGACTTCCGTGTGGACAACAACCACAACATGACCCGCGTGGCGCCCCGTTACCGGGAGCCCATGCCCTGGGACCGCCCCGGACATTTCTACGGCGACCATCCCCACTATTATGGTTACCGTATTCACAACCTGCCTCCTCAGTGGCGCCGAATCAGTCACTGGGGCGTGGACTACTATTTCTACAATGGCATTTACTACCGGAGTTATGGCGGATCCTATGTGATTTGCCGTCCTCCTTACGGAACTACGCTTGAGGCGGCCATCAACAGGGCCATCCTCCGCAGTATCCGCTTCGCCTACTTCGTAGATACGTATCGTACTTACACCCGTACCTTTGACTACTATAACGTCATCGCCCGTCAGAACCTGATCATCGCCCAGCACAACGCCCGTCTGGCAGCCCGTCAGGCCTCTTATGCCCTGAACTCCAACCGCGCCCTCACAGCCTACGAGCTGGCCGAGCGCCTGGGCCTGGTCCAGAGCTACGCCTACGCCAACGCCGAGTACTTCTACCTGGACGGTGTGTTCTACACCATTTCCGCCTCCGGCGCCTATACGACCATCGTCCCTCCCGCCGGCGCCCTGGTCACCTCCCTCCCGGACGACTACGAGGTCATTGTCATGAACGGCATCGAGTATTATCTGGTGGACAACACGGTCTATCGCACCACCCTTTTCGAGGGTCAGCCCTACCTCGAGGTCCTCGGCCAGATGTACGGTTCCATCTACAGCCAGTACAACGTTTACCGCTAATCTGGATTCGCCCCCACAAGAGACCGACGCCTTCCACCCGCGCCGGTCTCTTTTTGTGCCCCCAACGCCGCCCCGAAAGAATGGGTAAAATAGCAACGCAGCTCGCGGTTTTTTTGTATCTTTGTAGTCTATGACAACTCAGGATCAGATTAAAGATTTACAGGAGAGGGTGGCTGCCCTTGGCGGCTGCTTGGATATTGCCGGAAAACGCAAGGAAATTGCGGCCAAGACGGAAGAGACATTGGCGGCCGATTTCTGGGGAGACCCCAAGGCTGCCGAAACATTTCTGAAGAAACTCTCGCTGCTCAAGTCTTGGGTTTCGGATTATGACAAGGCCCTCACGCAGACGGAGGACCTGGAGGTGCTCTACGATTTTGCCAAGGACAGTCTCAGCGGCGCGGAGGACGAGGCCATGGAAACGGCAGAATCCCGCGAGCTGGACGCCGCCTATTCCGCAGCCCTGGAGTCGGTTGAGGCGCTGGAACTGCGCAATATGCTGGGCAATGAGGGCGACAACCTGGGTGCCGTTCTCACCATCAACTCCGGCGCCGGCGGCACTGAGGCCAACGACTGGAGCGCCATGCTCATGCGCATGTACACCCGCTGGTGCGAACGCAACGGCTACAAATACACCGTAACCTCCCTCCTGGAAGGAGAAGAAGTGGGCATCAAGAGTACTACCATCGAGGTGGAAGGGGATTATGCCTACGGCTACCTCAAGGCCGAAAACGGTGTGCACCGCCTGGTGCGCATCTCTCCCTTCAATGCCCAGGGAAAACGCCAGACCACTTTCTCCAGCGTCTTCGTGTATCCGCTGGTAGATGACAGCATCAATATCGAAATCAACCCCTCAGACCTGGAGTGGGATACTTTCCGCAGCGGCGGCCATGGCGGCCAGAACGTGAACAAAGTGGAAACGGGCGTCCGTGTACGCCATATCCCTTCCGGCATCATGGTGGAAAACACCGAAACCCGCAGCCAGCAGGACAACCGCCAGCGTGCGCTGCTCATCCTCAAATCCCGTCTCTACGACATCGAGCTCAAGAAGCGTCAGGAAAAACAGGCCGAACTGGAAGGCCAGAAAAAGCGCATCGAGTGGGGCTCCCAGATCCGTAACTATGTCCTTCATCCTTACAAACTGGTGAAGGACCTCCGGACCGGATACAACACGGCCGATACGCAGGGCGTGCTGGACGGCGACATCAACGAGTTTATGAAAACCTATCTGATGGGAAAGGGCGCCGCAGTCACAGACCCCGACGACCTCGATTAAAAGAAATCTTTCATAGTATGGACGTAATCAACAATGCTTATGTTTCGGACAAGTACCAGTACACCATGGGAAAGTCCTACCTCGAGTGTGGAAAACAGAACCAGATCGCTGTTTTCAACCTTTTCTTCCGTCAGGCCCCGGAAAATAACAACTGGGCCGTGGTAAGCGGCACCGAGGAAGTCATCCAGATGGTGCAGGCCCTGGGTACCGAGCCGGAGGAATTCTACGAAAAGTTCCTGCCCGGGGATGCCTACAAGGAGTTCCGCCACTATCTGGCCACTATGAAATTCACCGGAGACCTGTACTGCATGCGGGAAGGCGAGATTGTATTCCCGAACCAGCCCATCGTCACGGTAGTGGCCCCCATGATCGAGGCCCAGGTACTGGAAACGCCCATGCTGTGCATCCTGAACCACCAGATGGCCGTCGCCACCAAGGCTTCCCGCGTGTGCCGCAGCACCGACAAACCGGTTTCCGAGTTCGGCTCCCGCCGCGCCCACGGCCCCTGGGCCGCCGTCTATGGCGGCAAGGCCGCCCAGATTGCCGGCTGCGCCAGCTCCTCCAACATCCTCACCGGCGCCTTCAACAACGTCCCCTCCACCGGCACCATGGCCCACAGCTTCGTTACTTCCTACGGTTCCACCGTGGAAGGCGAACACAAGGCGTTCCAGGATTACATCCGCACCCACAGGGGGGAGAACCTGATTCTTCTGATCGACACCTATGACACCCTGCGCTGCGGCGTGAAAAATGCCATCCGCAGTTTCCAGGAAGCGGGTATCGACGACAGTTACGGTCCCGGTTACGGCGTCCGCCTGGACAGCGGAGACCTTGCCTACCTTTCCCAGGAAGTACGCCGCATCCTGGACGAGCACGGGCTCACGCGCTGCAAGATCTTTGCTACCAACGGTCTGGACGAATACCTCATCACGGACCTGGAGCGTCAGGGCGCCCGTATCGACAGCTACGGAGTAGGCGACGCCATCGCCACCTCCAAGGCTGCACCCTGCTTCGGAAACGTGTACAAACTTGTCCAGATTGACGACGAGCCTGTCATCAAGCGTTCAGAGGACAAAATCAAGCTCATCAACCCCGGCTTCCAGATTACCTGGCGCATATCGGCCCAGGACAGCGTGAAGGGCAACCACTACGACGGCTATGTGCACAAAGTGGACGTGACCTGCCTGCGTGGTGACGAAATGGATATGGCCCTCCAGCATGGCAAGGAAGTGACGGTGCGTGACGAGTATGACAGCTACAAGACCAAGACCTTTGCCGAAGGCACCTACGAAGCCCGTCCTCTTCAGCATCAGGCCATCTCCAAGGGCGTACGCGTGTGCCCGCAGCACACCCTGGGTCAGAAGAAACAGTTCTATCAGGACAACCTGCACCACTTCTCCCCGGCCGAACGCCGTCTGATCAACCCTCACTATTACAAAGTAGACATCTCCGACGCCTTGTATAACGTGAAGATGTCTATCATTGACAAGTTGGTGAAGGAAATAGATTCCTTCGAGATTTAGAGCGTGCTCATCTTGTCCACCGCGATTTCAACAAGTTTGCGGATAGCCGGTTTGTAGTCCGGGTTGGAGCTCTTGAGATAGCGGTTGGCGATGATGCAGCATACCGTGGAGGCGTTGTGTCCCAGGTGGGCGGCCAGGCCGGCCAGCGGGGAACTTTCCATTTCGAAGTTGGTAATGCGGTAGTCCTCTCCGGCTTCGGTGAAGCGGAAGGATTCGATGTTCTCCAGCATGTCGGGCATGGCGAGCGGGACGCGGACCACGCGGCCCTGGGGGCCGTAGAAGCCGTTGGCCGAGATAGTCACGCCCTTCAGGGTGACATCCTTCATGAGGTTGATGATCTTCGGAGAAGCCTTCACGAAATACGGAGAAGGCAGCACGTCCAGCCACTTCATGTGCTTTTTAAAGGACTCTTCCACGGCGGGAATAGTAACCTTCTCGCGGTTGCCGTACCAGTTCATGACGCCGTCAAAGCCCACGCTGATGTGCGAGAGCACGTAACTGCCCAGCGGAATGTCTGCGTGCAGGGCGCCGGAGGTGCCGATACGGAGGATATTCAGCGCCTTGTGCACGGGCTTGACCTCGCGCGTGGCGAAGTCCACGTTGGCCAGGGCATCCAGCTCGGTCATGACGATGTCGATGTTGTCCGGGCCGATACCGTGAGAAAGCGCGGTGATACGCTTTCCGTTGCGCTTGCCGGTGATGGAAACGAATTCGCGGGATTCGTGGCGGAATTCGATGTCTGTAAGATATTCGCCGATCATGTCCACGCGGGAAGGGTCTCCCACCATGATGACATTGTCGGCCAGTTCTTCGGGTTTCAGATGAAGGTGAAACACGGAACCGTCGCTGTTGATGATGAGTTCAGATTCGGGAATTTTCATAGTACAAAGTGTGTCTATTGTTCACAAAGGTAAGAATTAATTTGCTATTTTTGTGCAAAAGCAAAACCAAATGAAAAGACTACTACTCTCCGCCCTGCTGCTCGGCATGGCCTCTCCTTTCCTGAGGGCCGACGAAGGCATGTGGCTCCCCGCCCTCATCGGCCAGCGCATCGGCGACATGCAGGCCAAGGGCTTCAAACTCTCCGCAGAAGATGTTTACAGTGTGAATCAGGCCAGCCTGAAAGATGCCGTCGTGCTCTTCGGCAGCGGCTGCACCGGCGAACTGGTGAGCGGCGAAGGCCTCCTGTTTACCAACCATCACTGTGGATACAGCTATATCCAGAAGCATTCCTCCGTGGAGCATGACTACCTGAAGGACGGTTTCTGGGCCATGAGCCGCTCCGATGAACTCCCGAACCCCGGCCTCAGTGTAAAGTTCCTCGAACGCATGGAAGACGTGACCGCCGCCGTACTCAAGGGATACAAAACCAAGATGACCGAGGAACAGCGCCAGGCTCTGGTAAAGAAGAATGTCGACAAACTCGTCGCCCAGGCCGAGAAAGAAGGCCAGGGGCTGAAGGCCGGCGTGGAGGCCCTCTTCTACGGCAACCAGTACTTCCTCTTCGTGTTCCGCGAATATACGGACGTCCGCCTGGTGGGCGCCCCGCCGTCTTCCATCGGCAAGTTCGGCGGGGAAACGGACAACTGGATGTGGCCCCGCCACACCGGTGACTTCTCCATCTTCCGTATCTACGCGGGCGCAGACAACATGCCGGCCGAATACAGCGAAAGCAACGTTCCCTATCAGCCCAAGCGTTTCATGAAAATATCAACCGCAGGCGTGAAGGAAGGCGATTTCACCTTCGTCTATGGCTGTCCCGGCAGCACGCAGGAGTATGTGCACTCCGAGCTGGTGAAATATATCCAGGATGTCTCCGACCCTGAAAAGATCGCCCTTCGCACCACGCGCCTGAATATCATGAAAAAGTACATGGACCGCAGCCAGGCAGTCCGCATCCAGTACTCTTCCAAGTATGCCTCCGTGGCCAACGCCTGGAAGAAGTGGCAGGGAGAGGAGAAGGGTCTCCGCAAGAACAAGGTGGTCCCCGTGAAGCAGGCCTATGAGGCCCGCTTTGAGGAGTGGGCCGATGACACCCGCTATGCCGGTCTCACCGAAAAGCTCCACGCCCTCTACGAGCAGCGCAACCCCGTCTATCGCGCCTACGAATACTACAACGAGACCGTCCGTGCCGTGGAGAAGATCCAGATGGGCATGGGCCGCGACGTCAATCCGAAAGACTACTACCAGCCCATCGACGAGGAAATCTTCGTCGCTATGATGGAAGCCTTCGACAAGGCCCTGGACGACAGCTACAAGCCGGAATACTTCCTGGAGAAACGTGCGCAGTACAACGGCGACATGGTGGCCTGGAAGGACGCCGTCTTCGCCAGCGACGAGGAGGCAAAAGCCCTGGCCGATGCCCTGAACCAGCATTACACGAAAGTCCTCATGCCCCAGGTGCGTGCCTTCAACCAGGCCATCACGCTCCAGTACCGCGACTACATGCAGGGCCAGATGGAGTTCGAGGCCGATAAGACCTTCTACCCCGACGCCAACCTCACCCTCCGCGTCGCCTATGGCCACGTGGAAGGCTATCAGCCGTCAGACGCCATTTATTATCGGCCCGTATCAACCCTGAAAGGCATCATCGAGAAGGACAATCCGGACATTTTCGACTACAATATTCCCCAGGAACTGCGGGACATCTACGCCCGCGGCGGCTTTGAAAACCAGCCCGTCTGCTTCCTGGCCACCAACCACACCACCGGCGGCAACTCCGGCAGCCCGGTCCTGAACGCCGACGGCAACCTCATCGGCATCAACTTCGACCGCGTGTGGGAAGGCACGATGAGCGACCTGGTCTTTGACCCCGAGATCTGCCGCAACATCTCCCTGGACGTCCGTTACCTCCTCTTTGTAATCAAAGAGGTAGGCCATGCGGACTACCTCTTCGATGAAATGGTATTTGTCGAGTAACCTTACAGCGCCAGCATGATGTCGTTCAGCAGGCCGCCGGCCGTCTGGCGCGTACCGGCACCGGCGCCCTGGATGAGCATAGGGGAGGGATAGTCCCCGGTTGTAATAAGAATTGCGTTGTCGGTTCCGCGAAGTCCGTACAGAGGGCTTTCGGGACCGACTTCCTGCAACCCCACCGTGGCGTGCCCTTCGGCATCGACCGAGGCAACGTAGCGCAGCTTGCGGCCGGCAGCCGATGCGGCGGCATAGCGCGTGTCGATATCGGCCGGAACGGGCTCCAGGCTCACCTGGGCCTCTTCCAACGGCAAGCCTGCCTGACGGCTCAGGATGAGGATCTTGCGAAGGACATCCTTGCCGGACAGGTCGATGGAAGGGTCCGGTTCGGTGTAGCCTTTTACGCGCGCTTCTTCTACCAGTTCTTCCCAACCACTGCCTTTGTAGTTGTCCAGGAGGTAGTTGAGGGTTCCGGACAGCACGGCGTCCATCCGCACCAGGGTGTCACCGCTCTGGACTACACGGTCCAAGGTGACCAGTACCGGCAGGGCGGCGCCGGCCGTGGTTTCGTAGCGCAGGGATACACCGGCCTTGTGGGCGTCCAGCTGCAGGTTGCGGAACTGGGCGTAAGTGCCCGAGAAGGGAATCTTGTTGCAGGCCACCACGCTGTATCCGCATTGGAACAGGTCCGGATAGCGGAAGCCGATTTCCTCATTGGCCGTGCAGTCCACGAAAATGGCGTTTTCCAGGGACAGCCCGCACAGGGCATCGATGTAGGAACCGGCTGCGCCACCTTCCAGCAGCTCTCCGGCACGGGACAGGTCCAGCCCTTCGGTGTCAATGACATAGTGTGAACTCCTGGCCAGGCCGCATACGCGCAGTTCCTTGCCGGAGCGCTTGGCGATGGCGGCCGCGTTGTCCCGCAGCATTTCCACCAGGGCTTTGCCCACGCGGCCGTAGCCGGCGATGAACAGGGGGATCACCTGCGTGTCGTAGCGGTCGAAGAACTCGTGGTGGATGGCGCGGATGGCTTCATCGGCCCGGTCGGAAGGGACGATGACGGAGATGTTCCTTTCGGAGGAGCCCTGCGCCGTGGCGCGCACCGGGATGCTGTGGCGGCCCAGGGCGGCGAGCATCTGGCCCGTGGCGCCGCTGTGCCCCAGCATGTCGTCGCCGATCACGCACACAATGGAAAAGCCTTTCTCCACCTTCAGCGGGTTCAGCTTGCCCAGGGAAATTTCGTAGGCGAAGCAGTCGTCGGCGGCCTTGCGGGCGCGCTGGGCATCGGCCGATGCGACCGCGATGCACATGGAATGCACCGAGGAGGCCTGCGTGATGAGGATGATGTTGATGTTCTCCCGGGCGAGGGCCTCGAACAGGCGCGATGAGAAGCCCGGGACACCCACCATGCCGCTGCCTTCCAGCGAGATGAGGGCGATGCCTTCGGAATGGGCGATGCCCACCACGCCGCCGTGGGTGCGGGGCGGGTTCTTCTCTACCAGCGTGCCGGGCTCCTCCGGGTGGAAGGTGTCCTTCACCCAGATGGGGATGCCTTCGGCCACGACGGGCTGGATGGTCGGGGGATAGATGACTTTCGCGCCGAAGTGGGACAGCTCCTGCGCTGCACGGTAGGAGATGAAGGGAATGGGACGGGCCGAGGGAACCACCTTCGGATGCGCCGTCATGATGCCGGGCACGTCGGTCCAGATCTCGACCTTGCGGGCGTGCAGGCCGACGGCGAACAGGGATGCGGTGTAGTCGGAGCCGCCGCGGCCGAGGGTCGTGGGACGGCCTTCGACGTCGCGGGCGATGAAGCCGGGCACCAGGAAGAGCTCGGCGTGTACGTGCTGCTGGAGGGCGTCGGCGATGCGGCGGTAAGTCTCGGCCGTGTCCACCACGCCGTCGCGCGTGACCACCAGCTCGCGGGCGTCCAACCATCGGCACGCAATGCCCTGCGAGAGGAACTGGTCCGTGAGGATGCGGGTGCTCAGGAGCTCTCCGAAACTTTCCACGGCGCTGAGGCTGGTGGGGGAGAGCTCGCCCACGAGGTACACGCCCTGCACGATGCTCTCCAGCTCGCTGAAGAGGCCGTCCACTGCCTGGATGGTCTTGTTGCGGTAGCCTGTCGGCAGCAGTTTCTCGATGATGACGTGGTGACGCTCCTGCAGGGTCCTGAGCTCTTCGCGGCAGGCTTCGTCGCGCGCGGCGGCCAGTTTACCGATGCCGATGAGCTTGTCCGTGCAGCCGCTGATGGCCGAGCTGACGACCAGGGTCCTGTCTTCCTGCAGGGCCTTTTTGATGATATTCGTGGTCTGAAGCATGGCTTCAGCGGAGGCGACCGATGTGCCGCCGAACTTTAATACTTGCATGGGCTATTTCATGATAATGGCCGACAGCTTGGCGATTTCCAGGAGGAAACCGTCATGGCCGAAGTCGGAACTGATTTCTATGAATTCTGTGTTGGGGATCCAGGTGCTCCATACCTTGCTCTCTTCCGGAGGGAAGATCTGGTCGGTATCTACGGCGACGACGGTGCAGGGGGCCTGGATCCGGCTCAGGGCTTTCTGCACGCCGCCTCGTCCGCGCCCTACGTTGTGGCTGTCCAGGGCGTAGCACTGGGTGTAGTAGCAATAGGCGTCGAAGCCGCGGCGGAGGAGTTTCTCGCCCTGGTAGCGTTCGTAGGAGGCGACGCGGCCGGCGAATAGGGTGTCGGGGTCTTCCTCGGACTGGGTCTTGGCGTAGCCGCGGAAACTGCGGTAGCTGATGAGGGCTTGTGCGCGGGCGCACTTGAGACCGGCGGCGCCTCCGCTGAGGTCTTTTGCCTCGCGGAAGGTAGGATCGGCCTCGATGGCCATGCGCTGCGCTTCGACGGTGGCGCCCAGGAAGGGGGAGATGCGCGGCGCGGTGCACAGGAAGAGGGCTTTCCGGATGCGCTCGGGCTCGGTGGCGGCCCATTCGATGGCGTTGAATCCGCCGTTGGACGCGCCGATGAGGAGGTCGATCTTTTCGATGCCGAGGTGCTTGCGCACGGCGATGAAGGCGCTCACGGAGTCGCGGATGGTGATGCGGGGGAAGTCCAGCATCCACGGTTTGCCAGTGGCGGGGTTGATCTGGGCGGGGCTCTCGGAACCGTAGGCGCTTCCCAGCATGTTCACGCACACGACGAAGTCTTTTTCGGGGTCGATGGTACGTCCGGGGCCGACCATTTCCGGCCACCAGTCTTCGGGGTTGGAGTTGGCCGTGAGGGCGTGGCAGATCCAGATGACGCGCCCGTGGCGCTCCGGGGAAACATGGAAAACGACGTGCGCATTTTCCAACACGCCGCCGGTTTCCAGAGGGATATTAACTCTAATTTCTTGTTTATTCAGCACTTTCTAAAGCTTGTTTAAGATCTGCGATGATGTCTTCTACATCTTCCAGGCCGATGGAGAGGCGGATGAGGTCCGGTGCGATGCCTGCGGCCCGGAGCTGTTCGTCGCTCAGCTGGCGGTGGGTGTGGGAGGCCGGATGCAGGACGCAGGTGTGGCAGTCGGCTACATGGGTCTCGATGGTGGTTAGCTTGAGAGCGTCCAGGAAGCGGTTGTC
>JAEEXZ010000085.1 GCA_016288055.1 Bacteroidales bacterium | reverse complement strand
CCCACGATGCCTGCCGGCGGCAGCTCGAAGGACAGATGCTCGAACAGGAGCTTGTCCCCGTAGGCCTTGGAGACGTCGTTGAAGCGGATGACCTTGTTGCCCAGGTGCGGTCCGTTGGGGATATAGATTTCCAGGTTGGCTTCTTTCTGCTTGGTATCGGCCGAGGCCAGTTTCTCGTAGGCACCCAGACGGGCCTTCTGCTTGGCCTGGCGGGCCTTCGGGGCCATGCGCACCCACTCCAACTCCCTTTCGAGGGTCTTGCGGCGCTTGCTCTCGGCCTTCTCTTCCTGGGCCAGGCGCTTGGTCTTCTGGTCCAGCCAGGAGGAGTAGTTGCCCTTCCAGGGAATGCCTTCGCCGCGGTCCAGTTCCAGGATCCAGCCGGCTACGTTGTCCAGGAAGTAACGGTCGTGGGTGACGGCGATGACCGTACCCTTGTACTGCTGCAGGTGGGCTTCCAGCCACTGGATGGATTCGGTATCCAGGTGGTTGGTCGGCTCGTCCAGCAGGAGGACGTCGGGTTCCTGCAGCAGCAGGCGGCACAGGGCCACGCGGCGGCGTTCACCCCCGGAGAGCTCCTTGATCTTCTGCTCGGAGGGAGGGCACTGGAGGGCGTCCATGGCGCGTTCCAGCTTGGAGTCGATCTCCCAGCCGTTCACGGCCTCTATCTTTTCCGTGAGTTCGCCCTGGCGCTCGATGAGACGGTTCATCTGGTCGTCGTCCATCGGCTCCATGAACTTTTCGGAGATTTCGTTGTACTCCTTGAGGATGTCCATCACCTCCTGTACTCCTTCCTGCACCACTTCCAGTACGGTTTTCTCCGGATCCATCTGCGGCTCCTGCTCCAGGTAACCCACGGAATAACCGGGGGCCCAGACCACTTCGCCCTTGTAGGATTTCTCCACGCCGGCGATGATTTTCATCAGCGTGGACTTACCGGAGCCGTTGAGACCGATGATACCGATCTTGGCGCCATAGAAGAAACTCAGGTATATGTCTTTGAGAATGACTTTGTTATTGTGGGGGAGCACCTTGCCCACCCCGTTCATCGAGAAGATAATCTTTTCGTCGGCCATAAATATTTAATTTGCGCAAAGGTACGGATTTAATCCCTTTGCTGCAAACGAACCTTCTGCCCACCTTCATCGGCCACCACTGCGATAGCCCCGCGCGGCGGCTGGACAGCATCTCGCTGATTCACAGCAAGATGCTGATTCTCGGGTGCACGCCGCGGTGCACCCGTGGATGCGCAAGTGGGTGAAGGAGAGCGAGTTGCGCACCAGGCAGTGAAATTGAGAAATATTTCGTACCTTTGAAGTCTATGGACAAACTATTCCTCATAGACGGACATGCGCTGGTATTCAAGATGTACTACGCATTCCTGAGAAGGCCGATGATCAATTCCAAGGGGGCGGACATGTCCATCCTCTTCGGATTCACGAAATACATCCTGGAACTCATTGAACGGGAGAAGCCTACGCACATGGCCGTGGCGTTCGACCCGCCGGGCGGCACTTTCCGCAACGAAATGTACCCCGCCTACAAAGGCACGCGTCCCCCTACCCCGCAACTCATCATCGATGCGCTGGAGCCCCTTACGGAGCTGGTCCAGGCCATGAACATTCCCGTCATGATGGTTCCCGGCTTCGAGGCCGATGATGTCCTGGGCAGCGCAGCCGCGCAGCTGGCCTCCGATAATCTGGACGTCTATATGGTTACTCCCGACAAAGACTACGGACAACTCATCGGGAAACACGTTTTCCAGTTCAAGCCCGGCAAGGGCGGAGCGGACAACGAGCTGGTGGACACCGCCGCCCTCTGTGAGAAATGGGGTATCGACAAACCCTCCCAGGTCATTGACATGCTGGCCATCTGCGGAGATGCAGCCGACAATGTACCGGGCGTGAAGGGCGTGGGAGAAGTGGGCGCCGCCAAGCTCATCGCCAAATATGGCAGCCTGGAGAACATCTATGCCCACCTCGCCGAGCTCACGCCCAAACAGCAGGCCCTTTTCACCGAGGCACAGCCGCACATGGCCCTCTCCAAGGCCCTTGTCACCATCAAGACCGACATGCAGCTTCCCGCCACCCTGGAAGACATGCGCTACTCCGGGAAGTTCACCCCGCGCCTCGCCGAACTGTTCCAGGAATACGAATTCACTTCTTTGAAGAAGTATTTAACCGTGGAGGCGGGTACTGCCGCAGAGGCAAAAAAGAGGGCCGATACCCCCGCTGCAGTCCCTGCCCCCGCTGCCGAGGTCCTCACTGCGGCAAAACGCAGCGGAAAAGTAGGGCTGGCGACAAGCGGCTCCCGCTTGCTGCTGGCCGCAGGCGAGAAGGTGGCTACTGTCACCCCGGACGAAGCGAAGGACCTCCTGGAGGACGAAGGCATCGCCAAGTACGGCATCGACCTCAAGAAAATTGCGCGGCAGCTGGCGGCGGAAGGAATCGGGCTGGAAGGGCAGTGGAACGACATCGAACTCATGCACTACGTGCTCAACCCCGAGCGCAGCCACGAGCTCACCGCCCTGGCGCAGACCTATCTGGGCGTGTCGCTGGAGGAAACATCGGCCCCGGCCATGACCGGCTCCCTCTTTGACGACGCCCCGGAGGAAGACGATTCCGCGAACCTCGCCAGGGCCGCCATCCTGATACCCCTCGGAGACAAACTGCGCGAGAACCTGCCGGACTTCTACGACAAAATGGAAGAGCCCCTGGCCAAAGTGCTGACCAGGATGGAACGCGACGGGGTCAAGGTGGACCTTGCCCAGCTCCATGTTTTTGCCGACGGGCTCCGGAAGGAACTCGTGGAACGCGAAGCCAGCATCCGGGAACTCGCCGGCGAACCCCAGCTGAACATCTCCTCCCCCAGACAGGTGGGAGAAGTGCTGTTCGACAAACTGCAACTGGACCCGAAAGCCAGGAAAACCGGCAACAAGACGCAGTATTCCACCGACGAAGCCACGCTTGCGGCCATCGCCGACCGTCACCCCATCGTGAACGAAATCCTGGAGTTCCGGGCAGTGAAAAAGCTGCTATCTACCTATATCGAGCCTTTCCCGGGGTATGTATCCCCCGTGGACGGGCGCGTACACACCACTTTCAACCAGGCCCTTACAGCCACAGGACGTCTTTCCAGTTCCAACCCGAACCTGCAGAACATCCCCGTACGCACCGAGCGCGGCAAGGAAATCCGCAAGGCCTTCGTGCCCGGCACTCCGCAGGGCGTGATTGTGAGCGCCGACTATTCCCAGATCGAACTGCGCATCATGGCGCACCTCAGCTGCGACGCACACCTCATCCAGGCTTTCCGCAACGGGGTGGATGTGCATGCCGCCACGGCTGCCAAAATCTTCGGCATCCCCGTGGAGGAAGTCACGCGCGAACAGCGTTCCATGGCCAAGACGGCCAACTTCGGGATCATGTACGGCATCTCCTCCTTCGGACTGGCGCAGCGGCTGCACCTGTCACGAACGGCGGCCAAGGAGCTCATCGACGGCTACTTCGCCTCCTTCCCCGCCATCCGTTCCTTCATTGACGAAAGCATCGCCTTCGCCCGGGAGAACGGCTATGTGGAGACGCTCTTCGGACGGCGCCGGTACCTGCCGGACATCCACGCCCACAACGCCACCGTCCGCGCCCTTGCGGAAAGGAACGCGGTGAACGCCCCCATCCAGGGGACATCGGCCGATATCATCAAACTGGCGATGATCGGGGTGGACAGGCGGCTCCGGGAGGAGGGCCTCCGCAGCAAGATGGTGCTGCAGATTCACGACGAACTGGTATTCGACGCCCTTCCCGAAGAAGTTCCCGCCCTGCAGGCCCTGGTGAAGGAGGTCATGGAAAACGTAATAGCGCTCTCCGTTCCTCTCACGGTGGAATGCAGCGCCGGAGCAAACTGGCTGGAAGCGCATTAATTGTCATTCTGAGCGAAGCGAAGAATCTATGGACAATAAAGAAAAAGAAATCATTGAACACGCCATCGCCGGCGACCAGGACGCCTACCGCATGCTCTACCAGGTGTACGAGAGAGCCGTCCGCGGCCGCGTGAGCGGGTATTTCAAGTGGAAGGCCGATGTAGATGACGTGGTGCTGGAGAGCTTCCAGAAGGCTTTCGCGGCGCTGCCGGGCTTCGATACCACCCGCGAGTTCCGGCCCTGGCTGCTTACCATCGCCACCCGGACGGCCCTGGATCACCTGAGCACCATCCAGCGGGAAGACCAGAAGAAAGAAGGCATCCTGCACAAGGCGTCCACGGAGTCTTCCGACGGCCAGGCGCCCATGACGGATTACACGCCCGAGGAAGAAATCATCAACGACGAGGTGCACGCCCGTCTGATGGGTTTTATCGAGGAGCTTCCGTCCCTGTATAAGGACGTGATGATCAAGTATATGATTGAAGAACTGGAATACGAGGAGATTGCCCGTGAGCTGGACCTGGAGCTGAATACGGTGCGCACGCGTATCCGTCGCGGCAAGCAGCATCTCTCGGAAATGATGTTAAGGGGAGAAGTAGAATGAACGCAAGCGAATTTCTCAGTTTTGTGCGGGAGGACTTCCCGCT
>JAEEXZ010000035.1 GCA_016288055.1 Bacteroidales bacterium | reverse complement strand
CACGGCCCAGGCCCTGCGTATGTTCTGCGACAAGATCGGCGTCTCCAAGCGTGACCAGCTCATGGACATCCAGCTGCTGGAGTGGTGCGTGCGTCAGGACCTCAATGAGCGCTCCAACCGTTACATGGTGGTCCAGGATCCGGTGAAACTTACCATCACCAACTGGCCCGAGGGCAAGGTGGAATGGTTCGACTGCCCCCTCAATCCCGCAGATCCGGAAGGCGCCAAGCGCAAGGTCCCCTTTACCGGAGACCTCCTCATCGACCGGGCAGACTTTATGGAGGACGCTCCCAAGAAGTTCTTCCGCCTCAAGCCGGACGGCGAGGTACGTCTCAAATACACCTACATCGTCAAGTGCAACGAGGTGGTCAAGAATGACGCGGGAGAGGTAGTGGAGCTCAAGTGCACCTACGACCCTTCACCCGAATACCGTTCTGTCAAGGGAACCATCCACTGGGTGAGCGCCTCCCATGCCAAGGAGCTGGAGCTGCGCAACTACGACCGCCTCTTCACCCTGGCAGACATGTCCCAGGTCCCCGAGGACAAGGACTACAAGGATTTCCTGAATCCGGAATCCCTGGTGCTCGGCAAGGGCTACGCAGAACCCGCCCTCCTCGAGGATAACTCCGGCATCGCCGTCCAGTTCGAACGCACCGGTTACTATGTGAAGGACAAGGACTCCACTCCGGAGCATCCCGTGTTCAATAAAACTACGGCACTGAAGGACTCTTATAAACCTGAATAGATCCTTCGCTTCGCTCAGGATGACAGGAACCAACATATCGGAAGGTAGTAGAAGGATAGCGAGAAACACTATCCTTCTTTACTTCCGTATGGGGGTGATGATGCTTATCGGGCTCATTACCTACCGTATTATTCTTCGGGCGCTGGGGGTAAGCGATTACGGAGTATATAGCGCCGTGGGCGGCGTGGTTACGCTGTTCATGCTGGTGATGAACACGGTGGCATCGGCCATTACCCGCTACATTACGGTGGGGCTGGGGGAGGGGGACCAGAAGCGCCTGAAGGTCATCTTCGGGACCAGCCTGGCCATCATGGCAGGGTTCTGCCTGCTCATCGGCCTTCTCACGGAGACGGCCGGCGTGTGGTATCTTTCCCACAAGATGGTGATTCCTGAGGCCCGTATGGAAGCGGCGTCCGTTGTGCTGCACACGTCGCTGCTGGTGATGGTCGTGAACCTTCTCAGCATTCCCTTTACGGCCGCCATCAATGCCCACGAGCACATGGGCGCCTACGCTTATATTTCCATCCTGGAGGCTGTCCTCAAACTGGGTGTGGCGGCGGCGGTGTGGTATTCATCGGCCGACAAACTCGTCGTCTATGCCTGGATGCTCGTCGTGGTGGCGCTCGTTTCCCGGGCCGCCTATGCGGGATATGCCATGCGCCGTTTCCCCGAAACGCGCACGCCCTGGAAGGCAGAGACGGGTCTGGTGAAGGAGATGGGCGCCTTCGCCGGCTGGAACTTCCTGGGAAGCGGGGCATACATGCTCAATACGCAGGGTATCAACCAGCTTATGAACCTCTTTTTCGGCGTTACGGTGAATGCCGGAAGGGGTGTGGCCGACAAAGTGGAACAGGTGGTGCGCCAGTTTGCCACCAATATCGCCCTGGCCCTTAATCCCGCCCTTACGAAAGCCTATGTCTCCGACAACCGGGCATACGCCTTCGAACTGGTGTACAAAGGCTCCAAGTACTATTTCTGGATTCTCTGGGTGATGGCCCTTCCGTTCTTCACGGATGCCGGATCCCTCCTGCAGCTGTGGCTGGGAGAAGTTCCGCCCGACGCGGCCTTCTTCACCAAACTCACGCTTCTGTGCTTCGTGATTGACTTCACCCCCAGTACGCTGAATGTGCTGGTGCAGGCGTCGGGCCGTGTCCGCCGGTATTATCTGTGGACCAGCCTGGTTGCCGGCCTGGCGTTCCCCATAACCTATGTGGCTTACCGGCTGGGCGCCCCCGCCTGGACCGGTTACCTCGCCTTCTGCGGCATCTACCTTATTAAATCCGCCGTGATGATGCTCGTGGCCCGGAAAGAAACCGGCCTGCCTCTCGGGGAATACTTCCGGAAGGGACTGTGGCCGGCCCTGGCGCCGGGATTATCGGCCCTCCTAGTGGTTTCCTTCATTCCGGCGGTGCTCCCCGAGGCCTGGTGGCGTTTCCTTGTGACGGCCCTTCTGGGTGCCGGCACGATGTCCCTCGTCATCTGGAACTACGGCCTCACGGAAGGGGAGAGGGCCTATGTGAAAAGTAAAATCCATCGCTGATGAAAACGAAACTCGTTTATATCCTTGTAAGTACCGTCAAGGACTGCTATCTGGAGCAGGCCTTCGTCTCCGTATCCAGCGCCCGCCGTCACAATCCCGGGGCGGAAATCATTCTCCTCACCGACCAGGCCACCGCAAAGAGCCTCGATTCCCGGGGGCCGATAGGGAAGGCCTTCGAAGCCCTCTTCACTTCCGTGGTGGTAGCTCCGCTGGACGCGTCGCTTCCCGCGATGCTGCGCTCGCGCCTGCTGAAAACGGGCATGCGCTTCTACGTGGAAGGGGATTTCCTTTTCATCGATGCCGATACGGTCATCGCCCGCCCGCTCGACGACATCGATGCGGTTGAGGCGCCTCTCGCGGCCTGCCGGGACCTGCACAGCCCCTTCGCCATGCATCCGCACAGGCAGGCAACCGTGAACCTCTGCCGCAAGCTGCGCTTCGACGTCTCCGGGGCTGCGGAATACTTCAATTCCGGCGTGATGCTGGTGAAGGACACGCCCGGGACCCGCGCCTTCTTTGAGGAGTGGCGGGACAATTATGAACACGGTTACGCCGCCGGCGTGCGTCCGGACCAGCCTTCGCTGGCCAAGACGCTCGCTTCGTCGGCCATCAAGATAGCGCTCCTGCCGGACGAGTGGAACTGCGAAGTGCAGAACGGCGTCCGTTACCTGGGGGATGCCTACATCATCCATTATATGGTTACGAACGTAGGCTGCGGCACGCAGGAGCAGCTTTACCTGCTCAACAGGGAATCGGCCCTCCTCGCGATGCGCAAGGCCGGCGGCCTCACGCCCGAGGTGCAGGAGGTGATAGACAATCCTTTCCATGGCTATGCGCCCGTGACGCAGGTTTTCGCCGGGGAAGACCTTTTCCTTTTCCGCACCCGCCGCTACCGCTGGCTGCGGAAGCATTTCCGACTTAACCGGTGGTCCTTCCGGGAATTCATCCTGAAGATAGGGGACCATCTTTTCCATAACCTTTAAACTATGCCTGCTGTAAGTGTCATCATCCCCAGTTATAACCTTGGGGAGTACATAGGAGAAACGCTCCAGAGCGTCAAAGACCAGACCTTCGAGGACTGGGAATGTATCATCGTGGAGAACGGGTCCTCCGACAATTCCAAGGAGGTAATCCGGGAATTCGTGTCGCTGGATCCCCGTTTCAAGCTGATTCCGCTGCTGTCGAACATCGGCGTGGCGGCGGCGCGCAACATGGCCATGCAGCGCTGCTTCGGCAAGTACATCCTGTTTCTGGATGCCGACGACCTCATCGACCCCCGTTACATGGAACTGGCCGTGGCGGCCCTGGAGGAGGATCCTTCGCTGAATGTAGTCTATGCCAAGGCGGACCGCTTCGGGGAAGAGACGTTCTGGGACCTGCCGGACTTCGACATGGGAACCATGCTGGCCCGCAACTGCATTTACGTGACCAGCTTCTTCCGCAAGCAGGAGCACGACCTTTACTACGGCAAAGGCTTCGACACGTCCTTCACCAGCGGGTTCGAGGACTGGGATTTCTGGCTGGGCTTCCTGGAGAGCCTGCCGCAGGAACCCCGCGTGCTGCAGCTTCCGGAGGTGATGTTCCATTACCGTACGCGTCCCGGTTCCCGCAACAAGGGGGTTTCCGACGAGGCTCTTGTCCAAATCCGGCGCAAGCTCTGGGAAAAGCATAAGTCCCTGTACGGACGTTATTTCTGCGACCCTACCGAAACCGTGGAATACCGCCGCCTGCAGCGCGCGTTTGAAAAGGCCTCCCACTCGCTGGCCTGGATGCTGCGCGTGGGCGCCAGAAAGATTCTCAGAAAGAAGTAGATGAAGCGCGTCCTGGTCATAGTCGTAACGTACAATGGCATGCAGTGGCTGCAGCGGTGCCTGGACTCCGTCGTGGCCGATGCTGACCTGTATGTGTTCGACAATGCCTCGACCGACGGAAGCGCAGATTATGTGGAGTCTCACTATCCGCAGGCCCTCCTTGTAAGGAGTGCCGTGAACCTGGGCTTTTCCAAGCCCAACAACCTGGGCATGCGCTATGCCCTGGAAAAGGGTTACGAATATGTTTATCTTCTCAACCAGGATGCCTGGCTGGAGTCCGGTGCCCTGGAAAAGCTTGTCTGCAAAGCCTCCCTGCATCCGGAGTATGGCCTGCTGAGCCCGCTGCAGATGACGGACGGGTACAAAGGGCTGGACGCGCAGTTTGAAAAGATTCTTCGCGGTTCCGCTCCTCAGGATGCCAATGGCATCATCCCCGTGAAGCGGGTCATGGCGGCGCACTGGCTGGTTCCGCTGAGTTCCGTCCGGAAGGTCGGACTTTTCAATGAGGATCTTTTCCCGCACTGGGGACAGGACGACGACTGGTGCCAGCGTTTGGAGTATTCCGGGCTCCGCATCGGGGTGGTCCCCGGGGCCAGGGCCGTCCATGACCGCGCCCGCAGGGAGGAGTCCGTCGAAAAACGGGTGAAACGGGATTATTATACGGGATCCCTGCTCCGGCTGGTCAATCCTCGAAAAAACTTTCTTTTTCAATTGGCTTTTGTACTCGTTTTTACATTCGTAAAAGCAGTAAAATATCGTAGCTTGCTGCCCTTCAAATACTTGGGCGAAATCTTGAAATCTCTTTCCCGGATACGGTTTTTCCGCATGTCTCAAAAATAGCGGATTTCTTTCCTAAATAATTGTGTTTGTTTTACTTGCGAATTAGTAAAATAGTTTATATTTTCGTAGAAACTATTCAAAGCAGCAAGTAGAACTTTACCGATGACAATCAAAAACTTGCGTTTTATTCTGGTTGCCTGTTTTCTGTTTCCGCTTCTGGAAACAGACTATCTTGCAAGTGCCCAGGCGCAGACAGACGTGCTGCGTCTGAATGT
This sequence comes from Bacteroidales bacterium, assembly GCA_016288055.1. Classification (GTDB taxonomy): domain Bacteria; phylum Bacteroidota; class Bacteroidia; order Bacteroidales; family UBA932; genus Cryptobacteroides. The sequence goes on along the minus strand of JAEEXZ010000035.1, from coordinate 17,779 downwards.
CTTTTTTGAAAGAAACCATACCGGGATAGACCCTTCCTTCCGCGGCAACGCGGAGAACATGCAGCGTTTCCGTGAAGTGCTGCAGGAACGCCTGGAAGAGGGCTGCGTGGTGGATGCAGTGCTCCTGAGGGGATCGGCCTCTCCGGAGGGTCCCTCCGTGGACAACAAGATGCTGTCCGTCGAGCGTTCCCATGCTCTGGACAAGTGGTTCAGCGACACGCTCGGCCTTGGCAGTGTCCTCTTCCACCGGGAAGCGGTGGGCGAGGACTGGGAAGGTCTGGCCCGTATCATCCGCACCCTGGATGTGCCGTGGCGCGCACAGGCCCTCGATATCATCGAGCACACACCCATCTGGGTAACCGAAGGCGGCCGCGTGGTGGATTCCCGCAAGAACCGTCTGCGCAGGCTGGAAGGAGGAGCCCCCTGGCGCTGGCTGGATACGAACGTGTTCCCGGAGCTCCGCGCCGTGGGCATGTCTGTGGAATGCATTCTTTCGCGTCCCGTCGCTCCCGCGGCCGATACCGTATATATTACGCGCACGGTACGGGATACCGTTTTCATTGACATTACGCCGGCGCCCTCCTTCGAGGCTCCGCTTCCCGCGGAGGATTACTTCGCAGGCCGCCGGCTCCTTTTCGCCCTCCGCACCAACGTGCTGGCCATTCCTCTCGCCAATGCCGGCGTAGAGGTGCCGCTGAGCCGTCGCGTAAGCGTGGGGGCGGACATTTATTACCCCTGGATGTGGCGTCCCGGTCATAAGGACGGCATCGACAAGGACGGCGTCTGCAATGAACTCATGGCGGCGGACGTGGAGCTCCGCTACTGGTTCCCCCGCAAGGATCTGCAGCCCGGTCGCCGGCTGCTGGGCCATTCGATAGGTCTGTACGGTCTGGGCGGATATTTCGACTTTGAACGGGACTGGAGCGGCCGGCAGGGAGAATTCGTGGGCTTCGGCCTGGATTATCTGTGGGCTGCGCCCATCCTGGGCGGCCGCATGCATGTGGAGCTGGAACTGGGCGTGGGCTGTATCTGGGCCCTGTCCCGTCCCTACGACTGCCTGGTTCCCGGCGGGGTAATCTACCATCGCCCCGGCATCCAGGAGAAAACCTTCTGGGCCGGCCCCACGCGGGCGCAGGTCTCGCTGGTCATCCCCGTTTATTCCCGTAAGAAAGGAGGTGCCCGATGAGAAGATACCTACTGGCCCTTTGTGCCCTGCTTCTTGCCGTATCCGGCTGCAAGCGCATTCCTATGCACGAGCGCTCCACGGGAGTGTTCCTGAAGCTTAATTTTCACATGGAACTCCATCCGGACCAGGAAGCCCTCCTGGATCTGGACGCCCATCCTTCGCTGAAGGACAAGGTGGTGGGCAAGCTGCCGGAGCTGGTCCGCGTGTGCTTTTACGACGCAGTGTCCCATCAGCTGGCGGCGGAGGATTTCCTCCCTGCGGAGGGTGGTTTTGTCCATGTTCCCGCCGGTTCCTATGACATTGAAGTTTACAGCCTGGGTACTGCTACAACGCAGGTCTCGGGAACGGATTCCCGTGCGGCGGGCTATGCCTTCACCAGCCCTACGGGCGTGATGGTGCGCTCGCAGACCGTCCCTTCCACCGACGCACAGCCGGTGGTATTGGAACCGGACCAGCTGTTCGCCGGCGTGCTCCCGGGCGCGGTCATCGAAGTGCGCCCCGAGGAAGATAACGCCACGCAGATACTCACCGTCGAGGTGAACCGCGTTCCGGAGTCCTGGAAAATCGACGTCATGCGTGTAGAGCACGCGGAGAACATCGGCAGCGCGGAGTTCTACGTGACCGGCCAGGCCGACGGCCGTTTCCTCTGGGACGGCCGCAGCGTGAACCACCCCTGCGCGCTGGGCTTCCCGGCCAGCGTGGACGTGGCGGCGGGGACGATATCGGCCGTATTCAATACCTTCGGCAAGTATCCCCAGCCGGAGAGCGACGTGCAGGTGAGCCTGCTGGTGACAAGCAAAGGCGGCAATCGCTGGCGCTATGTCTTTGACGCCACCACCCAGTGGCTGAATCCGGACAACACGGCCCGCCATATTGTGATTGACGACCGGCTGGATATCCCCGGCGACGACACCCAGGGAGGAGGCTTCGATCCTCTGGTGACCGACTGGGACGGCGAAGAGATTACCATTATTCTTGAATAAATTAAGTGTTTAACAATAAAACCCCAAATCCGATGAAAACTGTTCATCTTTTCTGTGCAGGCGCCGCCCTTGTGCTGGCCGCCGCCTCCTGTGCCAAAACGGAGACTATTCATGAAGATAATCGCGTTGAAATGAGCTTCAAGGCAGTTTCCAGCGTGTCTTCCGCTGCCACCAAGGCAGACCCGGAGCTCACCGGCGTCTCCTTGGGAACGGACAATGATTATGTCATCTATGCGGCAGCCTCCGCAGCCGGATCTCCCAAGTACTTCGATCCCTCTGCCACTTCCTACGGCGGACAGCTTTTCGCCTATTTCACAGATGGTGCCAAATGGTTTCCTGCCAGCGGCGCCCCCTACACCAAACAGCACATTTACTGGCCCTTCGGCGGCGTAAAGGTGGATTTCCTCTGCTATGCCCTTACTCCGGACGCCAAAACTGCCCTCAGCCCTTCCTTCCACGACGAAACCCACGCCCGTGAGTTCAAGGTGACCAACTGGAATACCTACGCCAATCAGTACGACGTGCTGTACGCCGTGAAGAATGACTGCGTTCCCGGTGTCGATGGCAATGTTCCCCTTACCTTCAAGCACGCCCAGGCCCTGATTACCTTTACTGCCAAAAAGAGCGCCACTACCACTGTGGACCTGACGATCAACAAAATCACTATTAAGGATCTGGACTATGAAGGAACCCTTACGGTAGATAACTACCGTGCCAACCTGAGCGCCAGCTGGACTATCTCTGCCCACGGTGACAAGGACCTTTCTGCCGCCGAAGGCATTTCCGATTTCCCCTACACCCTGAACAGCTCCGCTACCCAGATTACCACGAACCTTCTCGTTCCCGAGCAGGGCGCCAAGAAGATTGTCATCAACTATTCCATGGGTGGCAAGACCTTCGACTATGACCTGAACATCCCCCGTACCACCTGGGAAATGGGTAAGAAGTACATCTTCAATCTGGAATTCTCCGCCGCCGAGATTACTTTAAGTCCCGTGGTTGAGGACTGGACAGAGGTTGTGGATAACGAACAGATCGGATAGTGTTCTCCCTGCATCATAGCGCGTTCCGCCGGCCCGCAGCCCTGTTGCTGTGGGCTGCGGCGGCGTGTTGTGCCTGCGTCAAGACGCAGACGCTGGAAACGCCGCAGGAACTGTCGCTCTCTGCCGTTGCGTCCGTCTCCGCCACAGAGACCAAGGCCAATCCGGAGCTCTCCGGCGCCTCCCTGGGAACGGACAATACTTACGTCATTTATGCTTCGGCATCGGCCACGGGGCAACCGTCGTTCATGGCCGGACAACTGTTCCGGTACAGCACGTCGGATGCCCGCTGGCATGCCTCGCCGGATCCGGTATATTGGCCCCTTCAGGGGGTCTCGCTGGATTTCCTGGCCCTGGCCATGAAGCCGGCGGCTTTCGCTGCCCTGGCTCCCGCCATGCCCACCGCGGAAAGCGCTACGCTTACGGAGTGGGATACGTATCAGGACCAGTATGACGTAATGTATTCCGTGAAGAACGGGCAGTCTCATACGGCGGGCTCCACCGCGCCCCTTCCGCTGGTGTTCAAGCATTCCATGGCGGTGGTGGGCTTTACGGCAAAGAGTACGGTAGATGCGGCCGTGTACACGATAAAGTCGTTGGAACTGAACGGACTGCAGTTCAAGGGAACGTTAACCGTGGACAATTCATCGACGCAGGTGCAGACGCTCTGGGAAGTCCCGGCCGATGCCGCCCACGTAGGGGACAAGGCCCTTACGCTTACCACCCCGGATTTCCAGGTGCCGTTCACCAGTTCTGCCACCGGCGTCCGCTGCACGGACCACATGCTGGTTATCCCGCAGCCTTCCCGTTCCGTTACGCTTACTTACCATGTAGTCAATTCCATTCCGGACTTGACCTACACGATTCACCTTCCCCGCATCATGTGGAAAGAAGGGCGCATGTATATTTACCACCTCAGCTTCGGACCTACAGAAATCACCGTCTCCAGCGTTACCGTAACGGACTGGGACGGAACACCCATTACCGATGAGGAGACGCTTTTCAGTTAGTGTTTTGCTGTTGCTGCTTTCCTGCAGCCGTGTCCCGCTCGGGGACAGGCCCGCGCCGCCGGCGTCGGACCAGCCTGTCGTGTTTTCCGGCAGCCAGCTCCGGACCAAGGGGCAGGATCCGCTTGTGAGCAGGGAAGCCCTGGCTGCAAAAGATTTCAGCGTGAGCGCCTGGTACTGCCCGGAGGGAACTTCCTTCACACAGCCCGGAACGCCGGTCCTGTATGTCAGTGACCAGCGCTTCGGTTATTTGGATCCCCTGTGGCAGGGGGTAAGCCGTAGCGGTGCCACGCTCTCTGCCCAGCCGGTGTACTGGCCGTTGGACGGAACGCTCTCTTTCTTCTGCTTCGCCCCCTATGAGGGCGGGGCCGTGATCAAGGGACCGGTGACGGATCCCGCCGTGGCCGCCACCCTGCCGGGATATCTTCCGGGGTCCCCGCTGCTGGAGGTGACGCCTTCCACGAATGTGGCCGACCAAGTAGATGTCCTCTGCGCACCGCCCATCCTGGACCGCAGCCGTCTGGAAGACGACGGAAAGCTGCAGCTGGACTTCAGCACCCACCGCATGACGCGGGTTGAATTCTGGTTCGCCTACAAGGGGGAACTGCAGTCAGATCCCTCCATTACCCAGACGTTCGAGCAGGTCCGCGTGACAGGTATCGAAATTCAGGATGTGGTGGGCTCCAAATACCTTTATTATACGGAGGACGATTGCCGCTGGAGCGGCAATCTCTCCAAGGCCGATTATCTGCTCTCCGGGACGGACAACACCCTGAGAACGGGCCTGAGCGCCTCGCTGGAGGACATCGAGGAAGGCGGAAGCTACTTCTGCGTTAACGATGTGCCTGCCGGACGGCTTTACCTGCTTCCGCAGTCCCTTCCGGCCGACGCCACCCTGATGATCCACTACGCCATCGTGAACCTGTATGCCGGTACACGTCTGACGGAGACGGTGAGCTGGAAACTGACGGCCGGTACCGTCACTGAATGGCCGGAAGGGAAGGTGGTGCGCTATCTCATTACGCTGGATCTCCCGAACAGGGGAGTAGCCAGTGTTCAAGCGCAGATTGTGCCCTGGGAAGACGCAGGAATCATTTCCCCCGAAATGGAACTGTTATATTGATGCCGATGAAAGAACGGAAACATATCCTCTTTGTTGCGTGGCTGCTCCTGGCGGCGGCATCCTGCACGCGTCCCGTGCCCGACGAAGACCGCAGGGGAGTGGTGGATATCCATGCCATGGTGGATGCGTCCGTGTCCAAATCTCCCGTGACCGGGAACAATTTCCCCAACTGGAGTGGGCGCGAGGATACGCCGGAGGGGACCTTCGGCATTTTCTGCTGCGAGCATGAGGACAGTCCGGCGCTATATCGGCCCCACAAGAATTCGAACTATAATGTCCGGGCCTACAGGAGCGGCAGTACGCTTCGCTATCATTTTGTGTCCATGATAGGCTCTGACGGTGCGCTGGACAATGAATATTCCAACAGATTCATCCTTTCCCAGCGGAAAGACAACAAAACCGCAGATATTTACGCCTACGCACCCTGGAGCAGAGGGGCCTGGGCATCCGGTCCCACCGCCATTCCTTTCCAGACGCGGAATCAGTATGACTGGATGTACGCCCAGGAGAATGGCTCCGACAACCTGGATCTGGACCCCCTGGGCACGGACCTGAAGGCAACGTTCCATTTCCGCCACGCGATGGCCCTGCTGCGCTTCGAGTTCCGCCTGCTTAACACCCCCACGTATTATACAATCTATCTGGAGTCCGTTACACGGTCGTCCGGAGCACCGCTTTACGAGTCCGGTACCTTCAACGCCGTCACCGGGACCTTTGACAATCTGGTGGAAACCGACAAGTTGGAGATCCATCCTGCTGTGAACGTGAACAGTACCACCTCTTCTTCCATCAGCCTGATGCTTGTGCCGGGGGTTTTATCCGACACGGACAGCCTGACGTTCCACTTTATTGCCAACCCCATCTCGACCAATCTGGCAACCGGACAGGAACTGGTTCCCTTCGTGCTCACGAAGAGCCTTCTGGAGCACTCCGCCGTGCCCGGCACCTACGGCCTTCTGCCCGGTTACGTCTATACTTACCGCTTTACGCTGGACAACTACGTCTTTTTTGACGGTTTCACGGTGGATACCCAGTGGAAGACACCGGCTACGCCCTCCGAAGACCTCAACCCCATTCACATTTAAGAGCCATGAGTCGTCCGTTTTCCTGCTTGCCGCTGCTACTGATTCCGCTTCTGGCGGGAGTCGTCTCCTGTACCCGGAGCCCGCAGCCTTCGCCGGAGGAGATCTCCGGTGCTCCGGTCCTGCTCCGGATGGACACCAAGGCGGGGGGCAGTGTCTATGAGGGGACGTTCCGTGTAGCGATGTTCAATTCCAGTTACATCTATTCGGGCCGGACGGGCAGTTACTGCTCCCTTCCGCAGGGGCAGACCTGGTGGTCCCATCCCTGGCTGCCGCCCTGCCGAGTGGACGAGGAAAGCGGGGACCCGCTGGATGCCGCTAATGCCGTGAGCAGTCTTGAAGGAGCAGACCATGACAGCCGATACGGCCTCCGATACACTATTGGCAACAACTCAACGAGCAATGTGTCGCTGGTCGCCCTTGCCCCGGCCATACGGGTTATCCCTGATGGAACGGACGGGGCTTATGCCTATGTGCAGTGGTCTTCGGATGCGGCCCGGCGCGTTTACATCAGCGCTCCTGTCGAGGGTACGTTCACGGGCACCTGGGTGGACAGGGAGTACGTCTATACCTCCGACAACCACCTTTCCGGCAGCATGACGGATCCCAGCGCTACGGTAACGGTGCGCGTGGAGTGCGGAGAACTCACGGAAGGGGATGTCCAGCGCGTGAGCCTGACGAACCTCGTTACATCGGCCCGTTTCTACCTTATTTCCAAGGATTTCTACGAGCGCGGCTTTTCTTTCGCGGACGGGCATTATACCACCGTCGCGCAGACAATCTACGACTGTGGGGCGGGCGCCCCGGACCATCTGGTGAGGGCCGATGGAGATTTTCGCGAGTACGAGAAAATCTTTTTCCCGGCGGCACCGTACTCCGACAATGCGCTCGATGACGTCCGTCCTGTGTTCATGCTCCATCTGGGACCGGACAAAACACGTCCGCTGCGGGCCCGCGTGGTGTTGAACCAGGACCTGGAGCCCATGACCCATTACACGCTTACCCTGCTGATTTCCAGGGCGGTGGTGAGCGCGACGCTCGCTGCAACGGCTACGTGGGATGCCGGCGGCAACCTGACCATACTGGACGAAACGGAAACCCACCCCGCGTCCCTGACGCTGGAATCGGCGTGGATAGACGGCGGCTCTCATGATGCCGAAGATGTTTATGTGCCTTAAAGAAAGATTATGCGTATAAAGATAATACCTCTGATTCTTATGCTGGCTGCCTGCTCGCAGCTGGAGTCTCCCGTGGATACGCCGAAGGTGGAGGATGGGGCGCTGGTTCCCGTCTCCCTGAAGCTGGACGTGGTTCCTGTGGACGCTGGGCTCACAACCTCCAAGGCCGACATCTTCTATGAACCCGAAGATCCCGCCTTCACTGCCGACGATGCCGTGAGAACGGTCCTGCTCCTGCAGTTCGACGGCGACGGCCCGGATGCGGAGCTCATCGGCCAGCAGCAGTATTACGACCACTGGCCGCTCAACCCCGTAGAGGACGACGGTTTTTCGCTGGTGGCCCGTTCCACGCCCCAGACGGTAGTGGTCCTGGCCAACACCTTCGGCTATATTTCCCTGACAGACCACACCACGCTGGGAAACTTCCTGGAAAACGAGAATTACAGGGAAATCAATACGCTGGATGGCCTGTGGCGCAATGTGGAGAGCGGCGGGGACACCCATCATTACCTTCAGATGGGCGGTCATCACACCTTCCCCTCGGTCACTTCTTCCACCTCGATGAGCGTGTCGCTGCGCCGGAACTGCGCCAAGGTTGTCGTCAATCTCACCAACAATGCCTATGACAAGACCGGTGACAACAAGGTGACCATCGACCATGTGCAGCTGTGTTCCATCAATGCCAAGAACTATTATGTGGCGGATTTCTCCAGTGCGGCGGGGGACAGTTTTGACTTCGAGGATTCTTTCTCCAACGTGCGCCCCTATCGTTTTGACATGCAGCCCCAGGCTTTCACCCATAATGACGGGACGGTCCAGACACTGACCTGCTTCCTTCCGGTCAACCTTCGGGGGGAGGGCGCGAATACGGACCCGTCCGCGTCGCAGAAAACCAAGAACCTGGGCGCTCCGCTCGGGGCCACCTTCCTGAAAATCTATGCCAGATACGGGGATGAGGACAAGCCCATTGTCTATACGTACTATCTGGGAGGGGATCTGATCAATGATTTCAATCTCAAACCCAATCACAAATACACCTATAATATTTCCGTCAGCGGAAAGGGTGTGGCGGCCAGCGATTATCGGATAGAGGATCTCAACCACACCGTTTTCCAGGTAGATGCCAACTGTTATATGCTGCAGCCTTCCCCCCTTGCGGGCGGTTCGCTCACCTATTCCATTCCTGTGCGCCGTGCGGCTGTGTTCTGGAATCCCATGAATCTCAATAATGGCTACTATGGCGCCTCCGGCGGCGACGACGAAGTCCTCACGCTCACCGAAAGCACCCCGTGGACGGCCGTTCTGGTGTGGAATGAGATCCACAAGGCGGACGGAACCCTGGCCGGTGCGCAGGAACTGCTGCCCGGCTCCGTGGATGTCGGTGGGGAAATCCAGGTTTCCGGAAAGGGCTTTGACCCGGATTATGTGGGAGATGCAATTGACGGCCACAATCCCTACATCCGCGTGCGGGTGGAAAACGGAATGAAGGGGAACGCCCTTGTCGCCATTCGAAATTCCATGGGAATCATCCTTTGGAGCTGGCATCTGTGGGTTACGGAATACAATCCCGATGTGGAGATGACGCCCGTAGATGGAACTTATGTCTATCCTGTTCCCGGTGGCTCCGTCCATCGCTATAACAATACGTATTGGGGGGCCGGCACGCCTTACCAGAAGGCTTTTATGATGGACCGTAATCTGGGCGCCATCGCAGAAGTCGGTTATGGCAGAGGCGTGGGGGTTAATGACAGTTATGGCTTGTATTATGAGTGGGGGCGCAAGGATCCATTCTTCTCCCGTGCCAAATGGACAACCCCGGTTAAGTTCATGGAAGGTGCAGATAATGTTACTTACAGCATCCATCACCCTACTACGTGGATTGACAATCACGGTAATAACAAGTATTGGACTGCACCCGGCCGGACAGCCTTGAGTGACCGTGCCGCAGACTGGAACGACCCTGTCATCCTCAATGGAGTGGGGAAGAGCGGCGGCGTCTGCGAACCGGGCAAGTCCGTGTATGATCCCTGTCCGCCGGGATGGCGGGTTGTGCTGGAGCCTCGTTTATACAACGGCCTTAGTCTCGCAACCGGGGATAATCGTACCCGGGAATACACGTCCCTCTATGGAAGTGCGGATCTCATTTATCCCGCAGGCTATGCCATGCGGGCGACGAAGGGAACCGTGTTCTACCCCATTCAGGATGTCTTCTATGTGGCCCTTGGAATCCAGAGAAATGATATAGCATGCTGTTACCAGTATGCCAAGTCCGGCTATCATATCCGGATTGCCGAAAATGGCTTTGGCAATGCGGGTGACGGCGGTGGTGGAAGCCCGGGTGGTGCCGGCCCTGTCCGCTGTATCCGCATGCAGTAGTTTATGATTATGAAGCGTTGTTTTCTTATCCTTCCCCTCCTTGTGTTTGCCTGCGCAAAGAATCCTGCGCCGGTTGCCTTTCCCGTTCCTTCCGGAGACTGCGTCGCCGTTTCTGTGAGTGGCTTCACCAAGGGGGCGGCCCCGCTTGTTTCGCTGGAGGAACTTTCCAGACAGGGATTCAGCGTGAGTGCGTGGTATAACCCGGAAGGAGAAACCTTCGACGTGCCTGGCGGGACCGCCATAAAGTATGTGGGAAACCAGCGTTTCAAATACGTGGCTCCGCTGTGGGTAGGAAACAAGCCGTTGTACTGGCCATTGGACGGAACGCTCACGTTCTTCTGCTTCGCTCCCTTTACGGAATCGGTTGTTTTGGAGGATCCGGTGACGGATGCCGGAATAGCGGCACGCCTGCCGGGATATCTTGTGGGATCCCCGCTGCTGAAGGTGACGCCGGCGACAGAGGCCGGTTCACAGGTGGATTTCCTTTGTGCTCCGCCCGTGCTGGACAAGAGCCGGAAAGAGATGGCCGGCAGCGTTGAACTGGACTTCAGCGCCCACCGGATGACACAGGTGCAGTTTTCCTTCAACGAGACAGGCTTTGTCTATCCTACGGGCACTGTCCCCGAGGGAGACCCCGTGGCTGTGCGCGTGACATCCATAACCATCCGGAATGTCATCGGGGCCCGGTATCTGTATTTTACAGAGAATATCCCTTACGTGACCGGCTGCGCATGGAGCGCGGCGGTTTCCCCGGACGATCCCGCTACGCCGGGAGCCGCTTTCCCGCTGGCTACTTACAAGATCAGCGGCGGAACGGCCCGCGAGATTATGAGCACGCCGTATTTCGCTGCGTCGAGGGTAAATATCCCTTTGCGCAACGCCGCCAATGACAATCACCTGGCCGTGCAAACCGCTACGGGTCGCCTTTTCCTTCTGCCTCAGACGCTTCCTGCGGGAGCAGAACTGGAGGTGCAGTATTCGCTGGTGGAACAGCACGGACTGCCAGTGACCACGGAAATCGTGACAGCCCCGCTTCCGCTTTCTTCCGTGTCTGCCTGGCCGGAAGGCAAGGTCGTACGCTACTTGATTACGCTGGATATTCCGGCGCGGGGTGTCTCCGCCATTACAGCCCAGGCTTATGACTGGGAAGATGCGGGAAATACGCATAACGAAGAATTGTTTCCTCATGATTAAACCTTATTGGCTTATCGGCCTGGCGCTTGTGGCTGCCGCCTGTTCCTCCGGTGAGGTTTCGCCGCGAGGAGAGGGCCGCGTGGAGATTACCGCCGGCATCGACACTCCTACAAAAGCGCTCACGCCCGGATTCGATGCCCCCTACGGAATATTCGCCTGTCTGCACGAAGACGTGCCGCACGACTTCCTTCCTTTTAAGCCGGCTACCTACAATGCCCGTGTGCATGGGGGGAATGTCAACTATACGGTGAGCCTTGCCGACGGAGCGCTGGACGAGAACAATTCCCCGCATTTCGTGCTCACTTCGCGTCCCGACGTCAACGAGGGCGCAGACCTTTATGCCTATTCCCCGTGGATGCAGGAGGCCTGGCAGAGCGGTCCCACCGCCATTCCTTTCACTGCCGGACAGGATGTGATGTACGCCGTCCAGAACGCCCCCGCCTATGTGCCCGGTGCGTCGCCGGACAGGAAAAACACGAACCTGAACCCCGCCCTAGATACTCCGCCGCTGAAGGCGACGTTTTATTTCCGCCACATGATGGCCCGCCTGGTGTTTTGCTTCCGGCTGGTCAACGAGCCCACCTCCTATGAGGTTACCACCATCCGGGTGACGGATCAGAATCCCGCCGGCGGTACGGCGAAACTTATCGCTTCCGGTACCTACAACGCCATCGAAGGGACTTTCAACCCCGGTCTTGAGGAAGCCCAGAGCTGTGACTTCAACGTCCCCAATACGGAGAGACTCATCTCCTCTTCCACCACGGAGCGGACCATGTCCCTGCTGCTGGTTCCGACGTCCATCTCTACGGACGACGAGCTCAGTTTTACCTTCATCATGGCCGATGGAGACAAGTTTCCCCCCTTCGTGCTGAAGAAAGAGCAGGTAAGGCACGCGGACGACACATACGGTTTCCGGGCCGGCTATACCTATACTTTCCATTTTACGCTGGACAACTACGTGTATTTCAACGGGTTCTCTATTGATGAAAACTGGGAACCTGCAGGAACGGACCTGTTGCCGGAGGAAATCTGATGAAAATGAAACGACATATCGCCATAGTGGTGCTGCTTCTGGCGGCGGGGTGCACCCGCGCCCCGCAGCAGCGTGAAGAGACGACGGGGGAACGGCTGAGGCTGAGCCTGGAAACGAAGGCGCTCGGCGCTGGTGAACGCACGTTCAGCGTAGCCCTTTTTACCGGAGAGCGCAATTACACGGGCCGCAGCGGGTCCTATTGCACAACGACCTACACCAATTCGGCTCTTGGATTCACCTGGCTGCAGCCCTGCCGGGTGAACGACGCGGGCGAACCGTTGGACGACGGGGGAGCCATCGTGCCGGACCTCGCCCTGGCCGACCATAACAGCCTCTACGGCCTTCGCTGGAACGGCGGCACCGAAACGCGTCCGGTAGAGCTGGTGGCGTTGTCCCCGGCCCTGAAGGTGCACAGCGCGGGCGTAAATGACCAGTACGCCTACGTGGACTGGACTGTCGGCGGTCATAAGACGATGGATGCCATCTATATCAGCGAGCCGGTTCCCGGTTCTTTTTCCGGTTCCTGGGTGGACCGGGAGTATGTCTATGATTCGGACGCCTCGTTGTCCGGCAGCATGAAGGATCCGCGGGCGGCGGTGAAAGTGCACATCGAATGCGGCCGCCTGGACGAGGGCGACGTGCGCAGCGTCGTGCTTTCCAATCGTCTCACGCAGGCGCGCTTTTATCTGGAGTCGAAGGACGACATCGGCCGGGGCTTCTATCTGGAGGACCCTTCGCTGATTACCTTCGACGCGCAGACGCTCTATACCTGCCCGCCCGGCGCTCCGATGCACATCACCCAGGATCCGTCCACCCAGTGGACATCGGCCGAAATCCTTTTGCCGGCGATGGCTTACAGCGCGCTTCCGGACACGAGGCGTCCCGTGCTGACGGTTGTGCTGGGCGACGCCTCCCTCTCCGAGCCTTTTACCGCACGCGTGGTCCTGAACCAGGATCTTGAGCCGATGAAAGAGTACACCTACACGCTGCGCATCTCCAAGGCCTACGTGCACACCTATTTTTCACCTTCGCTGTCCTGGGATTCCGCAGGCAATATCCAGTCTATCGACGGGGGAGCGCCCATCTACCTGGGAGCGGCCCAGATCGACGACCCCGCCTCCGGCTGGGGAAACGGTGGCGGCGGTTCTTCCGAGGGGTGGAATTAAAAGAGTATGAGAATGAAAAAATTAGTGATATTTGGTTTCTTGGCGTTTGCGCTTTCCGCCTGCCAGAGGACGGAACCGGAGCTTTCCGGGGCCGATGACCGCCCGCTTGTTGCGGTGAACCTCTCGCTGGAGGTGGCCCCCGAAGAGAACGGGATGCCCCTGACTAAGGCCGATTATGAACCGGACGATCCGGCCTACGATGCCTCGCAGGCCGTAAAGTCGGCCGCCCTCCTGCAGTTCGAGTGGGTGGATGCATCGGCCGAAAACGCCCGTCTCATCTACCAGTACTACACCACCGACTGGGCTACTTCCAAGCCCGTGGTGGCGGCATCGTCTCTCAAGAATACGCTGGTGGTGGTGGCCAATGTCGCGGGGCGCATCCCGGTTCAGGAAGGAACCAGCTTCGGGACTTTCCTTGAGAAACTGAATTACAACCTGCTGGACAGCCTGGAAGATCCTGACGGAAAGGGTGTCTGGTATTCGCAAGATGGAAGCCCCGACCGCTATCTGAGGATGAGTGGTATGCTGGAGGTGGAGCCGCCTGTGACGCAGGCCTCTCTTGGCACCGTGACGCTTCGCCGCAACTGCGCCAAGGTGGTCGTTCATATCAGGAATGAGGCTCCCGCGGCCGACAATCTGGTGCTGGACGCCGTCCAGGTGCGAGATGTGAACCGGAAATACTACTACTTTACGGGTGATAGTTTCAGGGACGAGTATTCCAGCATTACGCCTTTCCGCTTTGACGGGGCGAAGGTCTCTCTTTCTGCCATTCCGTTCCAACCGGACGGCGTCACCAAGTCGCTGGATTTCTTCCTCCCGCTCAACCTTCGCGGAAAGAACGCGGAAATCGGGACGGCCGATACGCCCGCGAATCACTCGGCGAAAAGCATGCATCCCGTGACCGGCGCAACGTGTATCAGCATTCATGGCCGATACGACTGCACGGATCCATCCGACCCGTCCAATGGAACGCAGATCGCCTATACATACTATCTGGGCGCGAACCTGACCGACGATTTCAACCTGGCCCCCAACTGCAAATACAATTACACCTTCGTCATTCCCGGGAAGGGAAGTGCCACCGACGGCCGCGTCGATGACATGAAGACCGTTTATCTGGCAGACGCCAACGGCTACATGCTGCACCCCCCTGTCCAGGAAGGAACTGTACGCCGATATGCCATTCCTGTGCGAAGGGCTGCCGTTTTCTGGAACCAGGGGCCCGACGCCTCGCGGGATGTAACCGTGGGGTACTATGGCGGAAGCAGCGAGGAAGAATACTGCCTGAGCGAGCATTCGAGGTGGACGGCGGAAGTAGTGTGGAATGATGTTTTTGTCGATGGAAAGAGGGTGGATTCTGCCGAATTGCTGGAAACTGCCGAAGGAATGGGATTCGATCCGGATCATGCGGGCAGCCAGCCCTACCTGACAGTCAAAGTGTCTAAAGGAATGTACGGCAACGCCCTCGTCGCTATCCGAAAAGTGGGAAGCAGCACGGACAGAAGTTATGGGGATATTCTCTGGAGCTGGCAATTGTGGGTGACGGATTACAATCCGGACGTCCCTGTGGAGATTCAGCATGACAAGTACATTTATAAAGTGCCTGGCGGAGAAGTGCACCGCTATGGGGGAACAATCTGGCATACTACTTATGAAAATGCCGTTGCAATGGACCGGAACGTGGGTGCGATAACCACCGTCTGGGGCGTTATGTTTTACTCCAGTCACGGTGCCTACTATCAGCAGGGGCGCAAGGATCCTCTCTATACCAACGGCCTCGATTCCTATTATACCCAGGAGCTTTACACCAACGGGAATCATCATATCAGCCCCGGTAATATCCGCTATTCCATCCATCATCCCACTGTTTACTTACGGGGTCCAAACGGAAGCGGATGGGTGGGATCGGGAGACAATGATTTGAGCGACATAAATAAACCCTGGAACGATATCCATGTGGACGATCCCCTGCGCCCGGCCAAGTGGGTGGAGACCGGTAAATCCCTGTATGACCCTTGCCCCCCCGGTTGGTGTGTGCCGATGAAGGGCTCTTATGACGATTTGAGAACCGGTAGTAACGCTACCCGTCACCGGGACTGGGATGCTGTCAATCCCGGCGTATGGTATTATCCGGAAGGGTATGAAAATAGGGAGGTGACGGGTGCTATCTATTTCCCTGCGGCGGGCCACATCATCTGGAACGGCGGGACGCATCGTTTCCGTTTCACCGAGGTGGACTTGTACACGTCAATCGGATATATGTGTATTGACGAAACAAAAGTTGGTGTTTCTGGCACCTTGTCGATGAGGCCGGCTGCTTTTCCCATGCGATGCATAAAAAAGAATGATGAGTAAGCATTACTATTTCCTTTCGGCACTTTTAACCCTTTGTGCCTGCACTCCTTCCGCCCTGTCCCCGGAACCGGACGGTCCCGGGAAGGAAGAGCGTGTCCCCGTTTCGCTGCGTGTTTCTACCAAATCGGATTTCGAGCCGGACCTGGACGGCGCAGCCCAGTGGCAGGAGATCAGGAACGTGGCTATGATGCAGTTCGAGTGGGTGGATGACGACCCGGCGAATGTGCTTGATGCCGCGCTTGTGGGCCAGAAACAATACTTCGACCATTGGAGCGAGACGGGACTTGACACGGGAGAGAATTTCTCGCTGGTAAAGTCGTCCCGGAAAAATACGGTTCTCGTTTTTGCAAATATAAGTCAGAACGACCTGTCTTTCCCTGTAGGCACGACGCTGGGGTCTTTCCTGGAGAAGATGAACGCCACCACCATCGACGACCTTTCCGGCCTGTGGTACACCTCTGGGACGGACCGCTACCTGCGTATGAACGGCAGCGTAGTATTGGACGGGGTGGACTTCGGCTCCGACGTGGGAACCGTGTCGGCCCCGCTTCGGTTGCAGCGCAGCTGCGCCAAGGTGGTTATCAAGATCAAGAACGAGGCCCCTGCGGCAGACAATCTGATTATCCGGAAGGTTCAGCTTTGCGGGATTAACCGGAAGTATTATTATGCGACGGACGTCGATGGTTTTGAGACCTTCGAAAAGTATTCTCCGCAGAATCCGCTCCGCTTCGATGAGGCGCCGCGGGACCTTCCCGTCGATGGGACGCTTACCTATTATGTGCCTGTCAACCTGCGTGGAAAAAACTCGAGCGAGTCGCAGTACGACAAGAACCGGAATGCCCCTTCAGGAGCCACATGCCTGAAGATATATGCCACATACGGTCCCTCGGATGTTCCCATCTGTTATACATACTATCTGGGGGCGGATCTGGTGAGCGACTTCAACATCGAGGCGAATAAAAAATACACCTACGAGATAACTCTTACCCGGAAAGGAGACCCCGACTATGATTCCCGTATCGAGGACATGGGAGAAAAACGCTTTACCGTCGATGCCAACTGCTATCTGATGCATCCTCCTGTCCTGGAGGGACAGAGCCGCATCTACGCTTTCCCGGTGCGACGGGCGGCCGTGTACTGGAACCACCAGGGCGCCAATATGGGCGTTTATGATGCATCCGGCACGACGGACAGCCCCTTTACGCTGGAAGAGACCACCGAGTGGGAGACGTACGTTGTCTGGAATGACTTGTATAAGAATGGAGCCAAGGTGGATGACTTCCTGCTCACTACCGGCGGCAAGGGCTTCGACCCGGATAACTCCAATCCTCCCGCCGGGCACGATCCCTGGATCCGGGTGAAGGTGGATGAAGGCGTAAGGGGAAATGCACTCGTCGCGGTCAAATATAATGGCAGTATCATCTGGAGCTGGCATCTCTGGGTGACAGACTATGACCCCGACGTGCAGATGACGCCGCGAGCCGGCATGTACATCTACAATGTCCCCGGCGGGGCCTTGCACCGTTACAACGGCGCCATCTGGGAGACGGGCATGTATAGCAATGCTTTTATCATGGACCGCAACCTGGGTGCTTTGGCGGAAGTGGGGGAGTACGAAAGCCATGGCTTTTATTACGAGCCCGGCCGCAAGGACCCTTTCCGCTACGGAACGTCCAACTACACCGCACGTAAAACCACGGTAAATGTCCTCTACGGTGTCCAGAATCCTACGGTTTTCATCTATAATGCGACCAGTGACTGGGCTTATGCTTCGGCGAAGTTGTACTCGGCGATAGAGAACTGGTTCGACCCTCTTATCTTCAGTCACGGCGGGGACCACTGCGAGGTTGACAAGTCTATCTACGACCCCTGCCCTCCGGGATGGCGCATTCCGGAAAAAACAACGTTCGCCGATTGGAGAACGGGAAGCGGCGCCACCCGCCATCGGGAGTGGACCTTGTCGCATCCGGGCCTGTATTATTACCCGGAAGGATTTGAAAACAAGGATGTGACGGGGGTTATCTATTTCCCTGCCGCCGGGCAGATCTGGGCGCAT
>JAEEXZ010000034.1 GCA_016288055.1 Bacteroidales bacterium | reverse complement strand
AGGGAATACAACAGCAAAGTGTGGAACTTCGCTCCGCGCGCCATGGTCTTCTACGACTTCAATGACAACGCCAACGTGCGCCTGTTCTACAACGGCCGCAGCAGCCAGCCTTCCACCAGCCAGCTCATGCCCGTTCTGGACAACTCCAATCCGCTGAGCCTGTCCCTGGGTAATCCCTACCTGATGCCTTATTTCAGCCATAACCTGCGCAATGAGTGGGAACTCTCCAATCGGCAGACCTTCTTCACCCTTCGCATCAACCTGCAGGGCGGCATGACGCAGAACCCCATTACCTCAGCTGCCTGGTACGACCAGAACGGCCGTCAGTATTCCTTCCCGGTGAACGGCCACAACACCTACAACGGCAGCCTGCGCATCATGCTCAACGCTCCTATCGCCAAGTCCAATTTCTCCATCAACAATATGACCAACGCCTCTTACTCCAAGAGCGGCAGTTTCGTGGGGAAATCCAACATAGACATGACCGGTTACCTGTCCAGCGACAACTTCGATTACGAGAAGTTCCACCGGGACTACTTTGAAAACGGCAGTGCCCTGTGGGACGAGAATTTCCTGGACAATACTACCCGCAGTCTCACGGTCATGGAGCGCTTTGGTCTTACCTACCGTTCCGATGCGCTGGAAATCACAGCAGCCGGAAGCACCCGCGTGAGCAAGCCCTGGTACACCGTGCAGGCGGCGACCGACGCTACCTGGAACAACCAGGTGCGCGGCAGTTTCAAGTGGACCATCGGTGACAGCGGCGTGGAGATAGGGACGGATGCCAGCTATCGCTGGTACAACGGTTACACGACGCCCCAGGACCCGCAGCTGGTATGGAACGCCAACTTCTCCGTGCCCCTGTTCCGGCGTCAGGCGACGGTTTCCCTCCGCGCATATGATATCCTGGACCAGGCCAAGAACCTGCGTGTGAACATTACGGACAACTATTATCAGGAGACGCGTAACAACACCCTCGGACGCTATGTGATGCTGTCCTTCATCTGGCGCTTCGGCAGCTTCGGCGGCGGAGGTCGCCATCAAAGAGGAAGCGGTTTCGGCGGAGGCCGCGGCTTCGGTGGCGGCGGAGGCGGACGCAGCTTCGGTGGAGGTGGAGGTGGCTTCGGCGGAGGCCGACGTTTCTAAAAGAGAGAATTACATGGCCGCCACGTAGGCGCGCCACTTCTCAATGAGAGCGGACATATCTTCCGGAAGGGCGGCTTCGAAGTGGAGCCGCTCTTTCGTTACGGGGTGCGTGAAACCCAGCGTACGGGCGTGCAGGGCCTGGCGCGGGCACAGCGCGAAGCAATTCTGGATGAACTGCCGATATTTGGCGTAGATGGTTCCCTGGCGGATCTCCGAGCCCCCGTAGCGCTCGTCATTGAACAGGGGATGGCCGATGGAAGCCATGTGCACGCGGATCTGGTGCGTACGGCCGGTCTCCAGACGGCATTCCACCACCGTGATGAAGCCGAAGCGCTCCAGCACGCGCCAGTGCGTCACCGCCCACTTGCCCTTTTCCGGGTCCTCATAGACGCGGAAGCGCAGCCGGTCGTTGGGATCCCGGCCGATGGTTCCGGAAATGGTCCCTTCGTCCTCCGCGATGTTTCCCCATACCACGGCCGTGTAGATGCGGTCGATGGAGTGGACGAAGAACTGGTCCGCCAGATTGAGCTGGGCGGCGGGGTTCTTGGCCACCACCAGCAGCCCGCTGGTATCTTTGTCGATGCGGTGCACCAGCACGCCCATGCGCTCGTCCTCCACGTCGGGGGAGAGGTGCAGGTAGTAGGCGAGGGCGTTCACCAGCGTGCCGTTGTAGTTGCCGTGTCCGGGATGTACCACCATGCCGGCGGGTTTGTTCACCACCAGGACATCATTGTCCTCGTAGGTGATGTCAAGGGGAATGTTCTCCGGAAGAATCTCTGTGCCGCGGCGCTCATAGGGCATCACGAACTTTACCACGTCGCAGGGGCGCACGATGTAGTTGGCCTTGACGGGTTTGTCGTTCACCAGTACGTAGCCCAGCTTGATGGCCTGCTGCACGCGGTGGCGGGAAGTGTCTTCCTGGTGCGTGGCGATGAATTTATCGACCCTCAGCGGTTCCTGGCCTTTATCGACAAGGATCCGGAAGTGCTCGAACATTTCGTCCGAAGCGGTGATTTCTATTTCTTCTGTCATTCTGGGCGCAGCGAAGAATCTATTCTGCCGGGAGTTTGCCGGGATCAAGCGTAAGGGAAAAGCTTACGCGGGAGCCCAGGGCTTTTGCGGTGCCGGGGGCGTCCTGCTTGTACACCACGGCGTTGACGGAGTCTGCGTAGGAACGGATCTCCGGATCGAAGCGCACGGTGCCGGCGTTCAGGAATTTATCGTGCAGGGCGTCGAGGGCGCTTACGTATTTCATGCCCACGATGCGGGGGATTTCCGTACGGTTGTCCTCGTTGGCCACAGCGACGGTGAGGTCTACGCTGGAGCCGCTGACCACCAGGTCTCCGGCCTTCACCTCAACCCCGTCCACTCGCTGCTCCAGCACTGTATTGGTGGCGATGTCCTTTACGTAGTTGAGATACCCCATGTTGAGGCCGCGGTTCTGCAGCTCGCTGCGAGCCTCGGTGACAGAGTAACCGAAGAGGTTGGGCATGACCACCTTCCTGGGAACCACGGAGTTGATGGTGAGGAAGATGCTCCGGCCTTCCTTGACGGTGGCGCCGGCCTTGGGAGACTGGCGGTAAACGACACCACCGCTGAGACGGCGCACGAACACGGAGTCCACCACCTTGACGGCCACCTTGCCTTCCCTGGCGAGGGCCTGTGCCTCCGCAACGGTGCAGTTGGTGAAATCCGGGGCGATGACTGTCCTGCCATGTTTGGTGACCAGGCGCAGCGTGACGGCGGCACCCACAATGAGCAGGATGCAGAAGGCGACGGCGAGCACCAGGTTCTTTACGATGATGTTATCTTTGAGGTCCTTGAGTTTCATAAGATGTCATTTAACCCTGCGAATTTACGAAAAATAATTCATAACTTTGTTTCCCTATGCGCAAGCAAACACTCATATTCACGGCCCTCTCGCTGCTTTTCACCCTCCTGATGAGCCTGCCCTGGCTGGTTCCGCACATGGGCTGGACGGCGCTTGCGGGCCTGCTGCCGCTGCTCATTATGGAGCGGCTGGCTTCCCAGTATAAGGTAAAGCATTTCTTCTGGTGGCATTACGGCACGTTCGTGCTGTGGAACGCCGTCACCACCTGGTGGGTGGCCGGCGCCACGGTGGGCGGCGCCATTTTCGCCGTCCTGGCCAATGCGCTGCAGATGTCGGCTGTGTTCGGCGGCTTCCGCTGGGTAAAACGCCGGCTCTCCGGCGCCCTGCCCTACATTTTCCTGGCGGCGGCCTGGCTGGCCTGGGAGCGGTATTATCTCACATCGGCCCAGATTTCCTGGCCCTGGCTGGTGCTGGGCAATGCCTTCGCCGATACGGTGGGGCTTGTGCAGTGGTATTCCGTGCTGGGCACCTTGGGCGGTTCGCTGTGGGTGTGGCTCACGAACCTCTCCCTCTTCGGCCTGATGGTCTCCCTCTCGGACGGCCGCATGGCCGGGTGGAACGGCAAGGCGCGCATGGCGGCCCTTCTGGGGACCGTCGCGGTTTTCTTCGGGCCGATGGTATGGTCGGCCTGCATCCGCTTCGACGAGGAGGGCCCTTCGCTGCCGGTGGTGATCGGCCAGCCCAACCTGGATCCCTACGAGAAGTTTGAATCCCTCACCCAGGAGCAGCAGGACCTTCGTCTCCTGGCCCAGTGGGAGAAGGCTGCCTGGCCCGCGGACAGCAGCGCCGTCCTGGTGCTGGCCCCGGAGACTTTCACTTCTCCGCTATATATGGACGACGTCCGCGGCAACGCTACCTTCGTCCGTTTCCGGGAGTTCCTGGAGGGGCATCCGTCGGCCCGTCTGCTGTTCGGCGCGTCCTCTTATGACCGTACGGTCTCCCATGCGGCGCCGGATGTCTGCTCGTACGACCTGGGCGCCCAGCCCGACGGCCGCCATCTTTGGTACACGGCCCACAACACCGCCGTCCTGATGGATGCCTCCGGCGACTATTTCGCCTACCATAAGTCCAAACTCGTGGTGGGTGTGGAGTCCACCCCTTATCCGAAAGTGTTCATCCCCCTGGAGAACTTCCTGGGCGGCAACCTCATCGGCAAGGATGTGGGGCAGAAGGCCGTTTCCTGCCTCGACGGTATCGGCACGGCCATCTGTTATGAGTCGGTGTACGGGGAGTTCTGCACGGAGTATGTGAAGAAGGGCGCGAAGCTGCTTACGGTGATCACCAACGATGCCTGGTGGGGAGATACGCCCGGATACAGGCAGCATTTCAACTACAGCCGCCTGCGCGCCATTGAAACGCGCCGCTGGGTGGCCCGCTGCGGCAATACCGGCATCAGCGCCATCATCGATCCGCGCGGCAAGGTGGTTTCCCGCACGTCGTGGTGGGAAGAAGCCATGCTGCAGGGTACGGTGGAGGAACTCTCCGGAGAGAGCTTTTTCGTGCGCTATGGAGATATGGTGGGCCGGGTTTCGGTGTTCCTGTTCCTGATGCTTCTCGCCGGCGCTATTTTAAGTGCCGTAAGGCCTGGGAAGGCAGGGAAATCTTAATCTTGTGCGTGGTGCGGCCCTTGTAGTAGATGAGGTCCAGCGTCGTTCCGTCACTTTCGAAGTAAATCGTATCCAGATACTTGTCCGTTTTCCTGTTCCGGCATACGGGCTCGCACCAGATGAGGGCGAAGTCTCCGGTTTTCCGGTTCTGGGTGACGATGACTGTATAACCGCGCAGGTCGAACTGGGCGGCATTTACGCTTTTTCCCTTTTCCTTGGTCGCTTTCCGGAAGGATGCCACCAGGGAGGACTCCGGGTCCAGGGCGCCGAAGCTTAGTTTTGTAGCGGTGGTTTCCGCCTTGGGATTTTTCTTCCGCCACCACTGGATGGCCGTGTCAGTGAGGTAGTCCTCATGGGAAAGGGCTACGAGGGATTCGTTTTCCCGGAAACGGCCGGCAAGCCAGGCTATTTCCGCCGTCTGGATCACACCTTCCATCATCTCGGGGCTCTGGCCTTCGATGCGGCCGTCGGGCAGGGGAGTACCATAGAAGATAGCCTGGGAGAGCAGGTTCTCTTCCGGCTGGTAGAGGGCTTCCACGTATTCACTGTCTCCGTTGCGGTAGGCGAAGTGGATCAGCTGGCGCTGACCGCCGAAGGGGGTGACGATTTCCATCGGCCCTGCAAGGACGGGCCTCGCGGGGGCGTCCTCCATGGTGTAGGGCTGCAGGGTGCGCGTCTCCTCGAGTGCCCCGGATGGAGTGAGGATGCGGAGGGTGAAATCCCCGTCCAGCGCGAGGATATGCTCGACGCCGTCCTTTTTCCAGCCGATGGCATCCAAGGCAGTGCCGCTGAGACGGAGGGCCTCCTCATGCGGAATGCGGCTCACGTTCTTTTCTACAAAGTCCAGGTACAGGAGGGAGTCCTTCATCTGCTGAATCCGGATGGAATAGACGGAGGAAGGGTATTTTTTGAGGAATTTGTCGGCGGCTTTCACCGACGGTTTCCGGATGGTCTTCTTGTATAGGTTGGTCTCGCTGCGGGACTGGGCGCTCAGCTGCACGGCGGGCATAAACAACAGTCCCAGAGCGATTGTGATGATGATTTTTCCTGTTTTCATAGATTGCAAAGTTAGCAAAAAAACTTATCTTTGTAAATTATGTTGAAAAGTGTATTTCTCTCGCTGTTGGCGGCCGTGCTGCTGCCCGGCGTGCCTTCAGTCTCCTGGAAAGCGGAAGTAAAACCCGAGTCCGGAAAGCAGTACCAGCTGGTCATCACCGGAACTGTCGCTCCGGACTATTATGTTCACCCTATGTCGGACCCTTACGTGGGTACGGTCCTTTCCGTTGAAGAAGGGGAAGGGTATGCTCCCGTCGGAGATCCGGTGGAAGAGTACGCTCCCTCGGACTACAAGGGTGAACCGGTGGTCACCGGAACCTATGTCATCCGTCAGAACCTGGATGTGACCGGGACGGCTACGGTGACCGGAACCGTCACCTGGAGCGCGTGCAGCGGAGATTTCTGCAATATGCCGGAAGACTATGAGTTCTCCGTTCCGGTGGAGATTCCCGTTCAGGCCGGGAATGACGCGGCGGCCGGCAGTCTTTGGGGTCTCATCCTGGAGGCCATCCTCTGGGGCTTCCTGATGCTCCTGACCCCTTGCGTTTTCCCCATGGTTCCCATGACGGTGTCCTTCTTCCTGAAGCAGAGCGGGTCTGCCTCGAGGGGACGTTTCAACGCCCTGATGTACGGCCTCTTCATCGTGCTGCTCTATACGCTGCCCATCTGCATTATCATCGGCCTTACCTGGGCTGCGGGCGGCGCGACGGTCACGGCGGATATCTTCAACTGGCTGTCCACGCACTGGATTCCCAACATCCTCTTCTTTGTGATATTCATGGTGTTCGCCGCGTCCTTCTTCGGCGCGTTCGAGATAACCCTTCCTTCCAGCTGGACCACCAAGGCCGATGCCAACAGCGCCAAAGGCGGCCTGGCCGGCGTTTTCTTCCTGGCCCTCACGCTGGTGCTGGTGAGCTTCAGCTGCACCGGCCCCATTGTGGGTACCGTGCTCATCAAGAGTACGCAGGGAGAGTTCTGGGCACCCATGGTGACCATGCTGGCGTTCAGCGTGGCATTCGCCCTGCCGTTCGCACTGCTGGCCTTCTTCCCGTCCGTCCTTAAGAAACTTCCCAAGAGCGGTGGCTGGCTCAACAGCGTGAAGGTGGTGCTGGGCTTTGTGGAGGTAGCGCTGGGTCTGAAGTTCCTCTCCACGGCGGACCAGACTTACCACTGGCACATCCTGGACCGTGAGGTTTATCTGGCCATCTGGATTGTATGCTTCACTCTGCTGGGGCTGTACCTGCTGGGCAAGATCCGCTTCAAGCACGACAGCCCCCTGGAGTATCTCTCCGTGGGCCGGCTGGCCCTCGTCATCGCAGACTTCGCTTTTGTCGTGTATCTCCTGCCGGGCATGTGGGGTGCTCCGCTGAAAGCCCTCAGCGGCTATCTGCCGCCCATCCAGACGCAGGATTTCGTAATCACGTCCGGTGATGCTCCTGCCATTTCGAGCGATTCTCCTGTCATTCTGAACGAAGCGGCCTCCAAAGTCTCCCTCCCTCATGGCCTCACCGGCTATACCAGCCTGGAGGACGGCATCGCCGTCGCTGCGGCTACCGGCAAGCAGGTCTTCGTGGACATCACCGGTCACGGCTGCGTCAACTGCCGTGAGATGGAGGCCCGTGTCTGGAGCGATCCCCAGGTCCTCCAGCGCCTGTCCAGCCAGTTTGTCATCGTCTCTCTGTATGTGGACGACAAGACCCGGCTTCCCAAGGACCAATGGGTGACCACCGAAAGCGGCAAGGTGCTGAAGGATGTAGGCCGCGTGAACTCCGCCCTGGTGCTGGACCGCTTCGGCGTCAATTCCCAGCCCAATTACTTCGTGCTGGACAGCGAGGGGAACACCCTTCGCGGCCCCCGCGGCTACAACCTGGACGTGGACGCCTTCGTGCGTTTTCTGGACGGCGAATAATGCGGGAATCCCTTCTGCACTATCTGGAGGATGAGGTCATCCCCCGCTATGCGGCTTTCGACAAGGCGCATCGGGAGGACCATGCGCGTGCGGTGGTTTCCCGCGCGCTGGCTATGTCGGCCCAGTATCCGGAGATCGACGAAGAGATGCTCTATACGGCTGCGGCGTGCCACGACCTGGGCCTCTCGGTGGACCGCAAGACGCATCATCTGGAGAGCGGGCGCATCATCCGCTCCGATGTGCGTCTCCGCGAGTGGTTCACTCCGGAGCAGATTGAAACCATCGCGCAGGCGGCCGAGGATCACCGGGCATCGGCCCAAACCCCTCCGCGCAGCCTGTACGGCTGTCTGGTGGCCGAGGCAGACCGCATGATTGTTCCCGAGACCAT
The DNA here is from genome assembly GCA_016288055.1 of Bacteroidales bacterium. GTDB lineage: Bacteria > Bacteroidota > Bacteroidia > Bacteroidales > UBA932 > Cryptobacteroides. The sequence continues at coordinate 15,389 of JAEEXZ010000034.1, read as the reverse complement.
CATCCGCCGCACGATCCAGTTCGGCCTTTCCCATTATCCGGAACTCTCCCGGGAAGAGCACTGGCAACGTACGCTGGAACATCTGCACGAAAAATACGCCGAGGGCGGCTACTTGCATCTTCTGATCCCCGGCTCTCCTAACGAAAAGCCCTTGGCAGAGCTAAGGGCTATCATTCATGACGAAGTATATCTGCGCTCGCTGTTCGAGCGGATGTTCGACGAAGAGACTACTTCTTAGGCTCCATATGGACAATCAGGTGTGACTCGGAACCGTAGCGGTCGTAGAAGCGGCGCTCGACTTCCGAGGCTACGGCGTGTGCCTGGTTCAGGGACATCTCTCCATCCAGGCGGATGTGGACTTCGGCCGCAAAGTGATTGCCGATCTGCCGCGTGCGCAGGTGGTGCGGGTCGCTTACGCCCGGGACGCTGCGGATGATTTCGAGCATTTCGTTTTCGGTTTCGGCGGGGAGGGATTTGTCCGTGAGCTCTCCGAAGCTGGGCCCCAGCAGCTCCCAGGCTACTTTGACCAGCATGGCGCCCACGATGATGGATGCCAGTGGATCCAGGACCGTCCAGCGGTTCCCCAGCAGGATAGCGCCTCCGATACCGATGGCTGCGCCGATGGAAGAGAGGGCATCCGAACGATGGTGCCATGCGTTCGCCTCCAACGCCTTGGAGTGCAGGTGCTTTCCCTTGAAGTGGGTGTACTGGTACAGCAGCTCCTTGACGGCGATGGAGATGAGGGCGGCCCAGAGGGCGAAGACGCCGGGCTTTTCGAGGTCTTCCCCCTGGATCCAGCGGGCCAGGTCGCTGGCGCCGCTGACAACGATGCCGATGGCCGCCGCCGCCAGGGCCAGGCCGATCAGCAGCGTGGCGATGGTCTCGTATTTCCCATGGCCGTAGTCGTGGCTCTCGTCCTCCGGTTGCGCGCTGATGCGCACGAACACCAGGACGACGATATCCGTCACGAAGTCCGACACCGAGTGCACGGCGTCCGAGATCATGGCGGCGCTATGGCCGACGAAACCGGCCACCAGTTTCATGACGACGAGCAGCAGGTTGACGATGCTGCCGACGAGGGTAACCCTCGCAATCTCTTCTTCCCTCTCCATGTTACTACTGTCTCTGGATTATGCGGATTTTTGTGTGTATCTATTTGGCTTTCAGTAAGAAACGTGCGTTTTCTTTGTATTTTCTCGAAATGGGGATGTTTTGTCTGCCTATGCTAATCTCATCCGGGCCTGTCAGGAGGGCATCGGCCCTGTTCACCAGGAAGGAACGGTGGATGCGCAGGAAGTCCACACCTAACAGATTCTCCCACTGACTGATACTGGTCTTGTTACGGTAGCATTGTCCGTCCCTGGCATAGATCCAGACTTCCGAATCCCGGGATTCAATATAGAGGATGTCTTCCTTTTTGATGGATACTTTTTTGTAATCGGAGGTGAAGGTGATAGGGCGTTCCGTGGGGTGTTTTTTTTGGAGCCACCGAGTCAGCCTGTAGTGGCCATAGGCCATGATGGCAAGGACGGCTGCGATGAAGATCGGGTTGCCCAGCATGGCGGGCAGGGACCAATGGGTGTAGTCATAGTGGTAGATCAGCGTGATGAATACCGTCTGCCATATATAGATGAGTAGGAAGGTCATCATTGTAACCGCCAGGACGATGCACAGGGTGTTGGACACCCGTTTTCTTCGATTGGGTTCCTGCTCCACTTTGGGAAGGAAGAAGGACAGGGCCATGGCGGCCGGCAGGAAGGAGAGGCTCATCAGCACGGCTTGCGACAGGTCGTAGTCCAGGCTGGTGAGCAGGTAGGCCGTCAGGATAATGGCGGCCAGCCAGTAGGTGACGATGATAATGACTTTCTTCATTCCGGATACAAAAATAGAAAATTTTCCTAATTGTAGAGTGGTAGAATGGTGGTTAGGGGGATTTGACGGAAGGTTGGACGGATTCTGCTTTGCATTTCTTCGGCATTCATGCTTACCTTTGCAACAAGGAATTCCTAACCCGAAAGTTTAACTTTTAAAATGTGTATGTCATGTTTCCTTTAACTGATTTGTTCACGCTTTTCGTTTCCGGTGGTCCCTTCTGCATGGCGCTGATCACTCTGCTTTTTATCGGCCTTTTCTTTGCCGAGTGGAAGGCCCCCGCGTGGGTCGGGGAGATCGGCATCGCCGCACTGGTGGTGGGTGTCTTCAGCACGCTGCTTGGCTTCTTCCAGGCGGCCGACTTCCTCCAGAGTATTGAGGATGAGGTTTCCAGCAATGTCCTGGCCGGCGGCTTCAAGGTGGCCCTGCTGCCTGTGCTCTATGGCCTCATCGTGTACTTTGTCTCCCTGGTCCTGCGCGTAGTCAACAAACCTCGCATCTAGTAGTGTGTCTTGGCCGCTGTCCCGGATTATTTTATTACCTTTACTGTATAATCCGAATACAGTATGAAAAGACTATTCTATTTGATGGTGGCAGCGGCCTTGTTTCTTTGCCTGTCTTCTTGCTCGATTCTCAGATCGAGCCAGTCTCAGGGTCCTGATACATCTTACTGGTATGGCAAAAGCCGGAATGCCATCATGATGAGTTTCGGCATCCCGGACCGGGAAGTCTCCGACGCTGCCGGTGGCGTGGTCCTGGTTTACGAAGACATCAGTACGGTCACCAGCAGGAGCGGTAAGAAAGAAAAGGATTTCGTGACTGACGAACCTGTTTACGAGTCGAGCGAAACCGTCTCCCAGGTTCGCCGTTTTGCAGAGTTCTTCTTGAATATGGACGATTCCTGCTACAACATCCGTACGAACCTGGACTCCTGGCAGTTCGATACCCCGGAGCAACGTCCCTGGAAGTAATCCTCCCTTGCGAACAGTCTGGGCCAGGGGCTTATTCTTGTTGGGGGGCAAGGATCAATCCTTTTTCGCGGAGGGACTCGAGAGTGGCCGACATGTTCCGATAGTCCGCTTTGTCTCTCCAGAGGGATTCCGGCGTGCTCACGGGCACTGCGGAATAGGAGTCTTCCAGCATGCCGGGTTTGGTGCACCAGAGGTAGTCGAACTGCAGGGGCAGCAGTTTCAGCGGCTCTCCGAAGGTGTGGACTACGCGGAGGGTGAGGGCGGCTTCCAGGCGGGAGGGAAGGTCGTTCTGGTTCGACAGCGCGTTTCCCAGGGAATAAACCACAGGGACGCCGTCGATGGTTTCCACATCCTGAATCACGTGGGGGTGTGCGCCTATGATGGCATCGGCCCCGCAGGATATCAGCCATCGGGCGAACTCTTCCTGCTCGGCATTGTGGAAATGTTTATATTCGATGCCCCAGTGCGGGAACACCAGCACCAGGTCGGCGTTGGCTCGAGCGCGCTTCATGATGAGGCCGAGTCTTTCCTTGTCTTGGTAATTCACTTTGGGCCAGCGGGCGTTTGAGTTCACGTTTGTCCCGTAGGTGCAGCTCACAAGGGCTATTTTAACACCTTTCACGATGAGGATCGTGGGATTGACCAGCGTGTCGGAGGCAGCATCGGCCGCTATTCCCGTGTAGGGGATGTCCATCCTTTCCAAGGCGCGGATGGTGCGGTCCAAACCCTCCGTCCCCCTGTCCAGTATGTGGTTGTTGGCCGCGAGCAGCAGGTCAAAACCAATCCGGGAAAGATACTCCGCATAGCTGTCCGGACCGGAGAAAGCGGGATAGCCGGAATAAGGCTCTCCGGCAAGGGGGAACTCCATGTTGCCGACGGCCATGTCGGCCCGTTCAATCCTGTCCTGGATGTATTTGAAGAAGCTGTCGTATCCGTGTTTTTCGGCGCTCTTTCTGACGGCACCGTGGCTCATGATGTCGCCGATGAAAAACAGCTCCAGCGTATCCGACGGCACCTCCCGCGAAACCTTTACAGGAAATTGGGCCGATGCCGAAAGCGGCAGCATCAGAAGCAGGAACAGGACAAGGTGTTTCATTGAATAGTTCATTTCTCCATCAGCAGTTTCATTTCCTTTATTCCGGAAGAAAGCAAGGCTGATACTCTTTCTCTTTTAGGAAACATAAACAGCCTCCTTCTCTAATTGTGCTTTGAAGGATTCGGGAAGCTTGGATTTGGAGGAAACAAGGTCCACGTGCCGGCCAAAGACGGTTTCGAGTTGCTGGGCGATGGTGGCATATTGCAACAGGTCTGGTTTGGAGAGGGTAATAATGATGTCAATGTCGCTGTCGGCCGTTCCTTCGTCCCGTGCAAAGCTGCCAAACAGGCCGATGCTTTCAATTCCGAAAACGCCCTTGTTGCATAAATAGTAAACTTTTAGCATAGAAAGAATCTGCTTCCGGCCAAGGCCATTCCCACCTCTCACGTCCTCGTAATGAACAGTAGCCTTATAGCCCAGCGCATCCAGCACACGGGCATATGTGGCAGGACTTCCTAACTTCCCACTTTCCATTCTGGATATCTGCGACTTACTCATTCCGGCCAGGATTCCGACTTGTTCCTGAGTCATCCCCCGGTCTTTTCGCATTTGCCGTATGTCAGTGACTTTATACATAGCCTTCTTTTCCGCAAAGATATGGATAGTTTAATAAATATGCAACTTTAAAAAAGAAAAGTTAGCACGCCGGGAAGACCAAATTTCCAAGAATCCGGTCCTGGCGGCGTGCTGCTAAGATAGTTGAGAATTAGTTCTTGGAAAAAAGCGAGACGCTCTCCAAAACAGGGCGGTCGTGGGAGCCGGTGATCACCACGCGCAGGCGTTTTGTTTTGCAGGGTTTTGTGGGGATAATGCGCTTGTAGCCGATGGTGGTGCCTTCGGCTATGGTCATCCATCCGCCATTATCAAGAGCGACATCGAAATCCTGGATCTCAACCCGGAAACTGCTGATTCGCTGCCCGTAGCGTATGTCTTCCTGCAACTGCACATAATCAAAACTGCGATACTCCGGGAGGGTTATCTCCCAAACCTTTCCCCCTTGGCGCTTGCGAATTTTGGCATCGGCGGCAAGGTCTGTCCCGAAAACAGCCTCGCGGGCTTCCCGGAACTCCACCAGCCGCAGCGAATCCACCTCGCAGATGCGCCCGCGGGTGTCCGGCGGAACGTTCAGCAGCAACACGGAATTGCGGCCTACGCTGGACAGCCATATACTCATCAGATCATCCACAGACTTCACCTTGTCGTTCTCGGACTCCCTCCAGAACCAGCCGGGACGGATGGAGACGTCGGCTTCGACAGGTACCCAGTGCGCGCCATAAACGTTGCCCTGCTGCAGGGTGTCCGTCGGGGGCGCGCCGGCACCGGGCGTGAAGCCCTCGGTGTTCAGGGTGCTCCAGTTGGTCTCGCAGGCCCGCCCGCGCTCGTTGCCAACCCAGCGGCAGCCGGGGCCGATGTCGCTGAACATCACGGCATCGGGGCTCAGCCTGCGCACCGTGGCGCGGAAGGTGTCCCAGTCATATACCTGCTTCTTTCCGTTCGGGCCCTCGCCGTTGGCCCCGTCGAACCAGTGCTCGAACATCGGGCCATATTGGGAGTGCACCTCTTCAAGAGCCTGCGTATATACATTGTTATATTCCGGCGTGCCGTAGGCAGGATGATTCCTGTCCCAGGGCGAAATGTAAACCCCGAATTTGATTCCGTACTCCCGGCAGGCTTCCGAAAGCTCTGCGAGCACATCCCCCTTGCCATCGCGCCAGCTGCTTTGCGCCACGGTATGGGTGGTGGTTTTGCTGGGCCAGAGGCAGAATCCGTCATGGTGTTTGGCCGTGACGATGATGCCCTTCATGCCTGCCGCTTTGGCGGTCGCAGCCCACTGCCTGCAGTCCAGGTCCGTGGGGTTGAAGAGGTCTTCCGCCTCAGTACCTTTTCCCCATTCCAGACCGCTGAACGTGTTGGGCCCGAAATGAACGAACATATTGTATTCCATTTTTTGCCACTCAAGCTGGGCAGGGCTGGGAGTCGGGCCGCAGGCATCCTTCGAACAGGATGCGCAAAGTGCTGCGGCCAGAAGAAAAAACGATCTTAGCGATTTCATATTTGTGCGTGGATGTTAACTTATATCGAACTTTTTTGAACGATCTTGAAGCTGTGTATCTGTTTGGTTTAGATAGCTAATATTTGATTCTAAAGTAGTCCAGCAAGGCTTTGTAGTTGTCCTGAGCCGTGAGGCACGTGTCGGTTAAGTAGCCGTTGATGTGCCCCCATTCGCGGAGACCGCGGTAGTAGAAAAGTTTCAGCTCGTCGGTAATAATGAAGGGGACGATCCCGTTTGAGAGACACTCTTTGAACATAATCAATCGCCCCACACGTCCATTCCCATCTTGAAATGGATGAATGGTCTCGAACTTTTGGTGCAGATCGATGATATCTTCCAAAGACTTGGATGTCTTGGCATTATATTCAGCCAATAATGCCTTGATCCTGCTGTGGACCTGCTCTGGCGGACAGGTTTCCATACCGCCCACCTCGTTAGGCAGTTTCTTGTATTCACCCACATTGAACCAGGATTTTCGACTATCTGAGGTGCCGGATTTCAGCAATCTGTGAAGCTCTTTTATGAGACCTTCGGACAGTCGCTCATCGGCCCTTTCTATAATTAAGTCTATGCTACGGAAGTGGTTGGTGGTCTCAACAATGTCATCCACATTTACACTTTCGTCCGATATGCCGATGGTGTTGGTCTCAAAGATATATCTCGTTTGCTCGTGAGTAAGCCGGCTTCCCTCGATGTGATTGGAATTATAGGTAAGGTCGATTTGGGTACGATGGTAAATGCCCCCGCGAATCTGGCCATCTTTCTCTTCACGAAGCCTTTTCAGTAGCGGAGACACCCTGGTTTTCCCTTTTCGGGGCAGGGGACAATCGGCCGGAATGCTCCAGGTTTTCCCCACCAGTACCGCCCCTTCCATCTTCCCTGCATTGCACCAGTTCCTGACTGTCCTTTCCGGCAGGCCGTGCAACTCGGCATATTGAATTACAGTTAAGAACTCCATATCGTCAAATTAAAGCTTATTCCACCTACAAATATAGCAAAACTTGCCGATATCGGCAAATTTTATCATAAAAAGTGTGGATTTTGCGGATGTGTGGAAAAGTAAAATCGAACGATTGAGTCCCTTCGCCCTTGGACCGCGACGACGAGCAAAGACATACTAGCCCGGGAGCCGCGGGGGTGTCTGAGGGGGCAACGCCCCCTGTATTAATTGTGCGGACGAAGGGACAATTATCGAACCATTTTTGAAGACTTTGAGGCGGTGTATCTATTTGGAGTTCAGACGATACGTATTAAATCTATTAAAAAGAAATATGGATTCTAATTCTTGTTTCTACAGTAAAGAATGGCTATCTTCGTAGGAATTGAAGGCGGCATATTGGAGGAAGCTAAAAGAGAGGCTGCGTAAGGAGGGGAATGAAACCGTGACAAATTGTCACGCTTTCAAAATGCGCGCTGCCGATGGCAAGATGCGCCAGACCATCTATGCGATTGAAAATGACATCTTTATTCCTTCTACGGAACTGGCTCTGCGAATGTCGGCCTATTTTGGAAAGACGGTTAACGAATTATTTTCGCTCTAAAGATGAAAGTCTTATTCTCAAAGATTACCTTTTTGGCGGTCTGGGTTCTGTGTTTGTGGCTCACCTGTAGTTGTGTTTTTACTTCACGGAATTTAGCTTCTGATGAAGCTTTGTCCAAGCACTATCACAAACACAAAAATGATTTGCAAGAACTGGTTCAATATGCCGAGAGTCTATCCGATTCCGTAAGCCTTTCCTTCCCGTCAGACTCAATTCCCTCGCAAATATCCAAAGAACAATACCTCCACGTCCTCTCGCTTTTACGGAAAACCCAGTGTAAAAGCATTTTGACTTATTACCATTCAGTTTGGGGAAACAATACAATGGTGGTTTTTTATAGATGGGTATTCACTTCGCACGGTTACATATTCCTTCCGGACAATACTGTAAAATTATTCCGATGGGATCCACTGGGCTCGGACTATAATGGGCTATACGACATCGAAGAAGAACAAGAGTCGAAGCGAAGCGATTGAGCCTGCAGGCGAACGGCGTCTTCTGACGCCGAGTCCCTCCCCCGAGGGGAGGGATTTAGGGAGGGGGTAACGTAGGCCGACGGAGTCCCTTCGCCCAAGCACGCGAAAGCCCGGCCGTCGAAGGCCGGGCGAATTCGCGTGCGGGCGAAGGGACTCGAACCCATACGCCGTAAGGCACCAGATCCTAAGTCTGGGTTGTCTACCAATTCCAACACGCCCGCAGAAAGGATTTGCAAATATACGAAAAAACGTTAAATATTTGTTTGCAATGTAAGATCCAGGCAGGCCCATCCTTCGCGCTGGAGCTGTGCCTGCGGGGCGAGGCCCAGCGACAGGGCTGCCTGGGTGATGGCCTGGACGTCGGCCTCGTAGAAACCGCTTAGCAGCATGTGGCCGCCGCGGCGCAGCGAACGGCAATATACGGCCAGGTCCTGCAGGATGATATTCCGGTGAATGTTGGCCAGCAGCACATCGTAGCTGGCCATCTGCAGCAGGGATGCGTCTCCGCAGGCGGTTTCTACACGCGACCCCACCTTGTTCCAGCGGCAGTTGCCCCAGGCGGAGCGGGCTGCCACCGCGTCGATGTCCACGGCAAAGACTTTCCTCGCCCCCATCTTGGCGGCCAGGATGGCCAGGATGGCCGTCCCACAGCCCATGTCCACCACTGACTGTCCTTTGATGAGCGGTTCAAGCGCCAGCATGCGCTGCATCATCATGAAGGTGGTATGGTGGTAGCCGGTTCCGAAAGCCATCTGCGGGTCTATCCAGATATTGAAGCGGGTACGGGGCACGTTCTCGTTGAACGGGGCTTTGATCGTTACCGTTCCGTCCACAACCACAGGCTGGAAGCTCTCCTCCCAGGCCTTGTTCCAGTTCTGGCCCTGCACCGCTGAGGCCTTGAATTCTGCCACGAAAGGATAGCCGCTCAGAACGACTTTGACGTCCGAAGCCCTGTAGCGGTCTGTCTGCACATAGCACTTGAGGTACGGCTCTTCCGTGACAAAGGAATCAAAGGGAAGTTCTGCGAGTTCCGCCATCAGGACCTCGGCCCCTTCTTCGGTGAAGGGGTCCAGGCGGACGGCGACTTCCAGATAGTCGAAACTATTCATGCGGGTTCTGTTTGGCAGCCTCGGCCTGCAGGCGGATGACCTCCTCCTTCAGGGCTTCGCGGCGGCTGGCGGTCTGTTCCATAACGTCTGTGAGGAAGGTCTCCATGCCCTTGAGGGAGGCTTCCGAAACAGGAGCTTCCGCTTCCGGGGCAGGGGTTCCGGCCTCGGCAACCTCTCCGAAGACGGATTCCGTGCGGTTCTCGCCCATGGCCTTTTCCACCCCCAGTTCGAAGATGTTGTGGATGGCGGCCAGCAGACTGTACTGGATGGTGTCCAGCTGCTTGGTGAACACCGGCACGTTTGCGCTGCGGTACCTGGCACGGCCCAGACCGTAGTGGATGTGGTCGAAGTCCTCACCCCAGGCGTTGAGCCCGAACTTGATCACGAGCGGCGATTTGATCACGGAGACGTGATAGTCGAACTGCTGGCTCAGGTGCTGCGTGCCGGAGGCGGCCAGCGTGTAGCGGTCCACGTTGAGTACGAAGGGGAAGATTTCCAGGATATTGTTCTGGACGATACCGGTGACCGACATGTTGTCGATACGGGCCTCCTTCTTGTTCTTGAACATCAGCAGGCGTGTAATCTTGGTGAGCTCCCTGCTCTCCTTCAGCGTGAGGTCCTTGCCGGAAATCTTCATGACGCCGTCCACGGAAGGCAGGACCACCTGCATGAGGGTGTCGATATCCGTAGTGACGGCCAGCTCGCAGTCCAGGTCTCCCTGGAAAGTGGTCAGAAGCGGCATGAGCGTGTCGATGGCCGGGAAGAGCGTAATGACCTTCTCGGCGGTGATGTCCACCAGGTTGAGGTCGAATCCAGCCTTGATGTTCTCCTTCGAACGGGTGGAATAGAAGCCTTCGAAGTAGATGTCGCCCATGTTGGAGGCCGCAAGTGCGTTGGTTATCTGGAGCGTGCGGTTGCGCATGGCTATGTCGGCCGATGCCCAGCTCACCATCAGCGAGTCGTATTTGATGCCGTTGGCCTCGAGGCCGAAGTCGATCTGCAGGTTGGACGGGATGACGAGAAGCTTTCCTTCCGATGCCGTGGTGTCCGGCAGCTGAGCATGGTCGATGGCTTCCTCGACTGCCTCGTCGGAGGCTTCGGAAAGGCTCTCGGAAGGCTTGTAGTTGGAGTAGTATGCAAAGCTGCGCAGGAGCTCGTTGGCGTCGATGTAGTTGCTGGTAATGGCGGCCTTCAGTTTGAGCCGGGGTTTTCCGCGGCCGATGAGCGCCCGCCGCAGTCCCGTCAGGTGCGCCTGGGCCGAAAGGTCGGACTCGCCGGCCTTGAGGGTGATGTTCCGGAGGTCCAGCGTGTCGTTGTCGAAGGAGCCTTCCACCGCCGAGATGGACGTGCGGAGCGGGAAGGCGGGAAGCATGGCCCGGCAGCTTTCCAGGCCGATGTTACCCTTGATGTCCCAGTCCCGTACATATCCGCGGATGGCGTCCGAGAGGCTGAGCTTGATGTCGTGTTCGCTGAATTCGTCCTGGCTTTCCCTGAGGCGGCGTTCGCGCATGGCCTTGACAAAGGCCGAGTCTATCTGCACGGGAGGCCTGCGACGGATGTGCCGCGAGGCGGAAATGTCAAAGTTGAGGTCCCTGGCGCCGAACATGTTCGCCGCCATGCGGGCGCGCAGGCGGCCGCTCTTGGAACGGAGGGTGAGCCGGGGAGTAGGCCTTTCCCTGGAGGCAGGCTCGATGCGGAAGGTCTCGGTGTTATCCCGGAGACTCACGCTCATGCCGTCGCCGTCCCGCATGCGCAGGCTGCCCAGCTTCAGGATGCCCATCATCGAAGTGAGTTCTTTGCCGCCCTTGAGGATGTCGGCCGAATTCTGCGCCAGCAGCTGCATCTTGCCTCCGCGGAGGAACATGCCGTTCATGCTGGCCGACAAAGTGTCAATGTCTGCCTTCAGGGCCAGCACGCGGGCGCCCTGGCGGATATTCTTGTCAATCTTGTTGCCCTTGGTCTCCACCCCCAGCGTGAAGCTGGGAATAAAGGCCGACAGGCTGTCTTTACCCTTGAGGTCCAGGTCGCGAGCCTCGAGGTCGCAGGTAATATCGGCCTGGCCGATACGGGCCATGTCCAGCTGGGAAAGCCGGGCGCGGGCGCTGAGCTTGCCGTCCAGCGTACCGGTCCCTTCGATGCCCATGTCTTTTGCGAAAACGCGCAGGAGCGAATCCACGCGTGCGTTGACGGTGGCGTTGAGGTTTACGGCGGGATCCTTTCCGAGGGCATCCTTTACACCGGCCCTGGCGTTGAGGCGGGCGCCCCAGACATCCACGAGCAGTTTATCCACGCTGACGTTGACCAGCGGCTTCTGTCCGTTGCCGTAGGGGCCTTTCACCGTGGTGCTCAGGCTTACCAGGATGGCGTCCGTGGGAAGTTGCTTCAAGGCGGGGACATTGTCCTGGAACTCGCGGGCCATCTCGCCCAGCGGGCAGTCCTTGATGCCGGCCTCCAGATCCAGGTCCAGCACGCCGTCTTTCTGCTTGAAGATGCGTCCCTTGCCGCTGATATGGAGGGCCGACAGGCTCAGGTTGAGGCTGTTGATGATGGCCTCCGCCTCCCCATCGGGGTGCTCGGGAAGAAGGGCCGATGCATCCAGGTGGATGGGGACGCGCATGCGGCCGTATTCGCCGGTGCGCAGGCTGGCCTGGGCGTCGGCGTCCAGGGTGAACTGGCCGCGGCTGACCTGTGAACGCAGTTTCTCCAGGCGGAAGGAAACCGTATCCGAGGGCAGCCGGCCCGAAATCATGAGCGAGTCAATGTCCAGGCGGGCCTCCGAACGGTACAGCTGGGCTGTCTCCAGATTGCCGTCCATGACAAGGCGGCGCATGGCGAACATGCCGTGCAGCGTGTCCTTGGGGTTGGTGAAGATGATGAGGGGACGGTCGGAAAGGGAAACGCTGTTTACCACGATCGGGGGCAGCGGTTTGCTCTCCTTGGTAGAATCTTTGGGTTCGCCGTTGATGGGAAGGATGTCCCAGTTGGCGGCGGTGGAGTCAAAATAATGGGCGAAGATGCGCGGGCGTGCCAGTTCCAGCCGGTGGACATGGACCACCCGGTTGCCCAGAAGGGCCATGTAGTTGAGCGAGACGCTCAGCTCCCGGAAGGCGACGAGCGTATCTGTCCCTTCCTGGCCCTGGCCGGCCTTGAGCAGGTTGAAGCGCCTGCGGGTCTGGGACGGGTAGAGGGTGTCGAAGCGGGCGTAGCGCTCGTGCGGGTAGGTGATGGAAAAGTCTTTCGCATCGATGTTCAGGTAGGGGAAGCTCTTGATGAAGTGGGCCCGAACCTGCTGGAAACTTACATCGCCTTCTACGTATTCGGCGGCAAGGTTGTTTACGATTCTGGTCAGGACCTGCGGACGAAGCAGGACCTGAAGGGCGATGAGCACCAGCAGCAGGAAGCCGATGATGCCCAGCACGACGTTGCGTATGACTTTTCCGGTTTTCATCTTACATGACGTAATCTTTCACGTCCTGTTCCGTGACGGGATTGCCGCCCAGGATGAGCAGGCGTTCCACAACGTTTCTGAGCTCGCGGATATTGCCGGGCCAGGAACGCTCCTGGAGCAGTTTGATGGCTCCTTCCGAATAGACGGGAGCGGGCTTGCCGCTTTCGGAGCAAATGCGGTTGGTGAAATAATCCACCAGCAGGGGAATGTCTTCCTTGCGGTCGTCCAGGGCGGGAACCTTGAGAACGATGACGCTCAGACGGTGGTAGAGGTCCTCGCGGAAGTTGCCGTTGGCAATCTCCAGCTGGAGGTTCTTGTTGGTGGCGGCGATCACGCGTACGTCCACGGTGATTTCCTTGTCTCCGCCCACGGGGGTGAGTTTCCTTTCCTGCAGCACCCGCAGCACCTTGGCCTGGGCAGGGAGGGACATGTCTCCGATTTCGTCCAGGAAGATGGTGCCGCCGTCGGCCTGCTCGAACTTGCCCTTGTGGTCCCGGATGGCCGATGTGAAAGAGCCCTTCTTATGGCCGAAGAGTTCGCTGTCGATGAGCTCCGAGGGGATGGCAGCGCAGTTCACTTCCACAAACGGCATCATGGAACGGCTGCTGAGCTGGTATATACCCTGGGCCACGAGTTCCTTGCCGGACCCGTTGGGGCCGGTGATCAGGACGCTTGCCTGGGTGGGCGCCACTTTCTCGATCATCTCCTTGAGGTGCCCGACGGGGGCTGATTCGCCCACCATCTCGTGGCCGTAAATCTTTTTCTTGAGGATGCGGGTCTCCTTGACAAGGTTGGCCTTGTCGGTGGCGTTCTTCAGGGTGATGAGGATGCGGTTGAGGTCCAGCGGCTTTTCGATGAAGTCGAAGGCGCCCTTCTTGATGCAGTCCACGGCAGTGGTGATGTCCGCGTGGCCGGAAACCATGATGACGGGACTTTCGATGCCTTCCTCGACGAGCTTTACGAGTACCTCCGTGCCGTCCATTTCCGGCATCTTGATGTCGCAGAAGATGGCGTCGTATTTTTCTTTCTCCGCCTTCTGTAAACCTTCCTGACCGTTTTCCGCCAGGTCAACCTGGTAGTTTTCCATCTCAAGAATCTCCTTGAGGGAGTAGCGGATGGCGCGCTCATCATCTACAATCAGTACTTTCATGACATGTTATTTATTACGCAAATATCGCAAAAATATTCTATATTTGTACGCTTAACAAAACCTTTCTATGACCATTCCGGACATCATCATCGCCGTTGACGGCTATTCCTCCACCGGCAAAAGCACTTTTGCCAGGCTGGTGGCGGCGGAATTCGGTTTCCTGTATCTGGACAGCGGCGCTATGTACCGTGGCGTCACCCTGGCCGGGCTGGAAGCCGGCGTCATCGGCGACGGGAAAATCGACGAGGCCGGAGTGAAGGGAATCATCGGCCCGCTGGACCTGCATTTCCGCCGGGAAGAGGGAACCACGAAGCTCTTTCTCGGAGACCGCTGCATAGAAAAGGAGATTCGCGAATGGGAGGTCTCCCAGTACGTGAGTCCCGTAAGCGCCATTCCTTTCGTCAGAAACTGGGTGGACGAAAAGCTCCACGCCTTCTCCGCCGGCGGCCGCGTCATCATGGACGGCCGTGATATCGGCACTACCGTTTTCCCCAACGCAGAACTCAAGATCTTCATGACGGCCGATGAAGACGTCCGCGCCCGTCGCCGCTATGACGAGATGGTCCTCAAGGGAATTGAAACCACCGTGGAGGAAGTCGCCGCCAACCTGAAGGACCGCGACTACCGCGATTCCCATCGGCCCACCTCTCCGCTGCGGCGCGCAGAGGACGCCTATGTCCTGGACAACACCCACATGACGCTCCACGAAGAAGTGGTATGGCTGCTGGGCCTCATCCAGGGGAAATTCGGTCTGTTGGATAGTCCCGGCCTGTCATGCTGAAAGTAGAAATAGATCCCGGTTCCGGTTTTTGCGGCGGAGTCATCCGCGCCATCACGCGGGCGGAAGAAGACCTCTCCCGCAGCGGAAGGCTGTACTCGCTCGGAGCCATCGTCCATAACGAGGCGGAGCTTTCCCGTCTGGGGAAGCAGGGCCTCATCACGGTCAAGTCCCTTGCCGACATTCCGGAAGGGGAGTCCGTGCTCATCCGCGCCCATGGAGAACCGCCTTCCACCTATGAGGAGGCCTCCCGGCGCCATCTTTCCGTCATTGACTGTTCCTGCCCGGTGGTGCTGCAACTGCAGCGCAGCATCCGGGAGGCCTATGCCCGCCTCCATCAGGCCGGCCGCCACGGCCAGGTGATCATCTTCGGCCGGGTGGGCCACGCCGAGGTGCTGGGCCTGCTGGGACAGGTTGGGGGAGACGCTCTGGTGGTGGAGAACGCCGCCATGCTGGAAGAGGCTTTGTCGGCCGGAAAGATCAACCTTTCGGAAGAGACGGAGATTTTCTCCCAGACCACGAAGAGTCCGGCCGAGTATGCCGATATTTGCGAGATGCTCCGCGACCGGGGTGCCCGGCTCACGGTGCACAACACCATCTGCGCGCAGGTGGCTTCCCGTCACCAGAAGCTGGAGGCCTTCGCCGCTTCGCACGACGTGGTGCTCTTCGTTTCCGGCAAGTCTTCCTCCAACGGCAAGGTCCTTAGCGACCTGTGCCGCCGCGTCAACCCCCGTACTTACCTGGTGGGATGTGCCTGCGAGCTGGACCTTTCCTGGTTCACCGACGGCCAGAGCGTGGGTGTCTGCGGCGCTACCTCCACCCCCAAATGGCTGCTGGAAGAAGTGGCCGATCATGTCAGAAATCTTTACATTTAACTCAATATGGCAGAATTCAA
>JAEEXZ010000084.1 GCA_016288055.1 Bacteroidales bacterium | reverse complement strand
CGCCGAGACCAAAGCCCAGGTCAAACACCTCATGGAAACAGACCAGACCGAACTGGAAGACGCATTCTACCGCACCCTCGAATTCGGCACCGGCGGCCTCCGCGGCACCATGGGCGTGGGCACCAACCGCATGAACAAATACACGGTGGGCATGGCCACGCAGGGCCTCGCCAACTACATCAGGCAGCACGTCCCCGGAGAAAAGAGCGTATGCATCAGCTACGACGCCCGCAACAACTCCGAGCTCTTCGCCCGCATATCGGCCGACGTCCTTTCCAACAACGGCATCAAGGTCTTCCTCTTCGAAGGTCTGCGCCCGACGCCGGAGCTCAGCTACAGCATCCGCGCCAAAAAGGCGACGGCCGGCATCATGATTACGGCCAGCCACAACCCCAAGGAATACAACGGCTACAAGGTGTTCTGGAGCGACGGCGGCCAGATTACAACCCCCGTGGACAAGGACATCGTGGCAGAAGTCAACAAGATCGAGGACCCCGCCGACGTCCGCTTCCAGCCCGTCCCGGGAGAGCCCCAGGCCCCCATCGAAATGATGGGCAAGGAAATGGACGAGTGCTATCTGCGGGACATTACCTCCCTGGCCCTGAGCCCGGAGGCCGTCAAGAAGCACAGCGACCTCAAGATTGTCTATACCCCCCTGCACGGTTGCGGCGTCAAGCTCATGCCCGAAGCACTCGGCCGTATCGGCTTCAAGAATATCATCCACGTCCCCGAGCAGGACATCAACGACGGCAACTTCCCCACCGTCGTCTCCCCCAACCCGGAGGAGCCCGCCGCCATGAAGATGGCCCTCGAGAAGGCCGATGAAACCGGCGCGGACCTCGTCCTCGCCACCGACCCCGACGCCGACCGCCTGGGTATCGCCGTACGGGACGACGAAGGCAAGATGGTCCAGCTCAGCGGCAACCAGACCTGGAGCTTCCTCACCTACTACATCCTCACCCGCTGGAAGGAGCTGGGGAAACTGGCCGATGGCAAAGGCTACGTGGTAAAGACCATTGTCACCACCGAACTCATCGCCGCCATCTGCGAAAGCTTCGGCGTCAAGTGCTACAATGTACTCACCGGCTTCAAGTACATCGCGGAAGTGGTGAAACTGAATGAGGGAAAAGGTACCTTCATCTGCGGCGGCGAGGAAAGCTACGGCTTCAACCTGGGAGAATTCGTCCGGGACAAGTGCGCGCAGGTAGCCGGCATCATGGTGGCCGAATGCGCCGCATGGGCCGCCGAAAACGGAATGACGCTGTGGCAGCTGCTCCAGAAAGTTTACAAGGAATACGGCTACTACGAGGAAAAGATGGTGTACATCGTGCGCAAGGGAAAATCCGGCGCCGAGGAAATCCAGAAGATTATGGCCGATTACCGCGCCTGCCCTCCCAAGACCATCGCCGGCAGTCCCCTCGCCAAGGTTGTCGATTACCTGAAGCCCGAGGAAACCGGCCTTCCCAAATCCAACGTACTGCAGTTCTTCAACGAGGCGGGAGACGTCGTGAGCGTACGTCCCTCCGGAACGGAACCCAAGATCAAGTTCTACTTCGGCGCCAAGGGAAATGACGCCCCCGCGAAGATCGAGGCCCTGAAGGCCCAGTTTATTTCCTAAGACTCTCTATCATCGCCCTTGCGACGGCTTCGGATGCACCGGAGCCGCCAAGGAGGGTGCGTATCTCCGTATAATCGGCCTGCATGCGGGCCCGATAGGCGTCGTCCTGCGTAAGGCGTTCCAGTTCTTCCACCAGGGCCGGCACGGTGAGGCGTTCCTGCAGCAGCTCGCGGAAGGCGAGGCGGTCCAGGATGAGGTTCCCAAGGGAGACATATTTCACTTTGATGGCAAGGCGGGCGATGAAGGCGGTGAGCGCGTTCACCTTATAGCCTACCACCTGGGGCGTGCCGATAAGCGCAGCCTCCAGCGAAGCGGTGCCCGAATTGATGACGGCAGCGCGGGCATGGCGGATGGCTCCGTAGGTCTCTCCGAAGACGGTTTTCACGTATTCCCCGCGGCCGGAAAGAAAGGCCTCATAGTCCTTCCCGCTGCGGGAGGGTGCGGCCGCCACCACGAACAGATACTCCGGATGCTGCGCGTGCCAGGTATCGGCCATCTTCATGAAGACAGGCATCATCTGGCCGATTTCCATGCTGCGCGAGCCGGCGAGGAGGGCGATCATCGGCCTATCCTCGAGGCCCGTGCGGGCGAGGAACGCATCGCGGGATTCGCTGAGCGCAAGACTGGCCTCCACCGCATCCACCAGCGGGTTGCCGGCATACACATAGGGCAGGCCGTGACGGTCGAAGAAAGGTTTTTCGAAGGGGAAGACGATGAAGAGTTTATCCACCCAGGCCTTCAACTTTTTAACGCGGCCTTCGCGGGTGGCCCACACCTTGGGGGCGATGTAGTAATAGACTTTGAATCCGGCGTTATGGGCATACTCGGCCACCTTGAAGTTGAAGCCGGGGTAGTCGATGAGGATGACGACGTCCGGATTCCACGAGCCGATGTCCTCCTTGCAGCGGCCGATGCGCCTAAGGAGCTGGGGGCCCTTTTTCAGGACTTCCACGACGCCCATCACGGCGCCGGCGCGGTAGTCCTCCACCATGCCTTCGCCGTTTTCGTGGTCTTTGTACACGGCGTCCATCAGCGGACCGCCCCAGAAGCGGATTGTCGCCTGGGGGTCTTCTTTATAAAGGCCTTTCATGAGGTTGCTGCCGTGCAGGTCGCCGGAAGCTTCGCCGGCCACGATATAGTATTTCATGGAGACAAATTTACGAAAAATACTTACATTTGCGGTAATATAGACAAAACACATGAAGCATTTTATCCTGACTGTCGCCGCACTTGCCGCGGGTATCTGCGCATCGGCGCAGACCGTGCGCGGAGAATGGGACGTCCACTTCCGGGGCGCCATCATCAATGACGAATTCGACGTCTCCAAGGGAGAGCTGGCCACATCCGGTACATTGGCCGCCTTCAACTTCGCCCCTTACGCAGGGCTGGTCTTCGGCGAAGGCCATCACCTGAAGGCCGGGTTCAACATCCAGAAGGACTTCGGCACGCCGGGCACCAAGCCCAGCACGGAGTTCGCCGCCTGGTACCAGTACCAGAACAACGGCTTCACCCTGGCCGCCGGCGTCTTCCCCTACGCCCTGGGCGGCAGCAGATACTCTTCGCTCATGTACTCCGACGCGGCGGACTTCTACGACGTCCACTGCGACGGTTTCCTCCTGCGCTGGCAGAAGTCCAAATCCAATTACGAGCTGTTCTTTGACTGGTGCGGCAAGTATGGGGAGCAGCGCCGGGAAGAGTTTTACGTGGTGAGCGCCGGCGAAGGCTGGGTCAACGACTGGATGGCGCTCTGCTGGGAGGGTCTGTTCCACCACCTTGCCTGCAGCGATGCCATCGACGGGGTTATGGACGACCATGTCATCCACCCCTACATCCAGTTCGAACTGTCGTCCCTGCTGCCGCTGCAGCGCTTCGAGGTATCCCTGGGCGCTATCGCCGGTTACCAGAAAGACCGCAAGGCCGACATCCTCAAGACGCCCTTCGGCGTCGATGCCGTCGTGGAGGTATGCAAGTGGAACTTCGGCCTCCGGAACCAGTTCTATTACGGTGGCAACCAGATGCCCTTCAACGACACCGCCGGTCTTTACTTCCGTGCGCCCTGGTGGCAAATCCGCAAGGACGGACTGAGCGGCATCTACGACGGCCTGGATCTGTACTGGCAGAAATCCCTGAATGATTTCGTGGAACTGGGCGTCCATGCCCGCTTCCATTTCGCGCACATGGGCTTCCTCGGTTCCCAGCAGGTCTTTACTTGCACGGTGAACCTGGACAAGCTGCGTTAAGAACCGTATAATCGGTAAGATCAGCCACGCACGGAGTGATGGTAACCCAGCCGTCTTTTACCAGAAGATGGTCGGCGAGGGCGGGATCGTTGTCGTCGTTGACGAATTCGCCCTTCATGAAGTAGGCTTTCTCTCCGGGTTCCAGTTCCACACGGTAGTGCTGCCAGAGGAATAGGTCCGTGAGGCCCAGTTCCACCAGGCGGCGCTCATCCCATTCTTCGAATTCCTTGATCCAGTGGCCATGACCCTGGCGGGCCCACTTGACTCCCTTGATGAGTTCCAGCGGGGCATCCGGAAAGTTGATGTTGAAATAGAGCCCGGGGCGGTTTTCGGGCCATTTTGCCAGGAGGTCCCGGATGATGCCGGGAAGCATTTGTTCCACGGCGGAAAGGTCGGCATCGGCCCGGTGGGAAGTGATGGAGACGCCGATTCCCCTGATTCCATTGATGGCGGCCTCTTCCACCGCACCCAGGGTGGCGCTGTAGTTGGCGCCGGTAGAGGCGTTGCTGCCGTGGTTGATTCCCGCCACCACAAGATCCGGGTTGCGGTTCTCATACTTATACTGCAGACCGAACTTGATGCAGGAAGCCGGCGTGGCATCCAGGTAGGACCAGTTCCCGGGTCCTTCTTCCGGCAGTTCCTTGTAGGCCAGCTGCTTCACGCCCAGGGAAACGGCGATGGACATGGCGCTCTGGTGGAATTTGGGAGCCACCACGGTCACGTCTCCGAATTTCGCCATCACACGGGCCAGCACATGGATTCCCGCCGCCTTGTATCCGTCATCGTTTGAAATCAGAATTCTCATAACATACAAAGATACGGATTTTTGCGGGGAATACTTGTTTCTTTAAAGGAAATCCCGTATTTTTGCAATCCTTTCCGCGGGGTATTAGCTCAGTTGGCTAGAGCGATAGGTTCGCAATCTATAGGTCAGGGGTTCGACTCCCCTATACTCCACTTTCAG
>JAEEXZ010000033.1 GCA_016288055.1 Bacteroidales bacterium | reverse complement strand
AAGCCCACCGCAGATCAGTTCGCTTTCTGGGCGATGTATTCGTAGTGTTTGATGGAGAGGAGTTTGCCCTTGGGATTGTAGGTGTACTGGACCTTACGGCGCTGAAACTCGTTGTATTCGAACTTCTTGTAGGTCTGCAGGCGGTTGCGGAAGTCATAGACGTATTCGGTTACCACCTTGCCGTTCAGATCCCTCTCGTAACGCTTGCGCCACTTCTGGCCGGCGGAATCGTACTCGATCTCCTCAATTTTCTGGCCGTCGGCGTTATAGGTGGTGACATGGTCAAGAATTTTATGGCCTCCTTTGGGGTCGGTGTTCCACTCCTTGATGACCAGGTTTTTCTTGTCCTGTTTCTCCTGGGCGAGGCCCGCCAGCGGGAAGATGCAGAGGGCCAGTACGAATAGCAACTTTCTCATTACTCGACACTTAAAACGGTTACAGTTCCATCCTGAACGCGGAACCGGATATTCTTATTGAAAATAGACATCCCGTATTCCTTGCCAGGGGCATCCTGGTAGGCCGGACGCGGATCCAACTCCAGCACCTGCGTCAGCGCCTCCCGCTGCATGGCGTCCAGCGGCAAATCCTCCGGAATATCCACTTTGAGCAGGGCCTGAGGTGCACCGCTGACGAATCCGGAACGGGCTTCCGGGTAGGCATCGGCATAAGGAATGTACGGCTTGATGTCGTAGATGGGGGTGCCGTCCATCAGATCGGCCCCGCGGACGACGAGCTCCATCCCGTCCACCCGCACGAGTTCCACGCACGAGAGGCCCAGCGGGTTGGGCCGATAGGGAGAGCGCGTCGCCCAGACACCCATGGCGGCATTTCCGCCCAGCCTGGGGGGACGCACCGTAGGCTGCCACTCCCCCTTCGCCGGTTTGTTCGCGCTGAAACCCCACATCAGCCACAGCCGTTCAAAGCCTTCCAGGCCACGCAACGCTTCCCGGACACGGTAAGGGGCGGCAAAGACAATCCGTCCCTCCACCGCAGGCGCCAGCGCGCTCTGGCGGGGAATGCCGAACTTACCGCCGAAGGGACCCCGGTAGTAAGCGACAGGCTTTATGGTGATTTCGTCCATTACGAGAGGTATTTACCATGGCACCGGCAATAGCGCAGACCGCTGCCGCAGGGGCAGGGATCGTTCGGGGCCACATGCGGAATGGCAAAGCCCAGCGGCAGGAAATCCGAATCCAGCTCAGACGCAAAACCTTCCGTAATCGTAGGCTCCGGCATGGTCCAGTGCGGATAATCCTCCGGGCCGATACCGCTGCGCGAATGCTCGATGGTATCGGCAGCCTCCGCCGCATCGCTTTGCATCTGGCGCTTCATGCGGTCCCAGTTCAAATAGAGTTCGGTATTCTCGGCCGATGCGCCGCAAAGCGTCCACCGGGGCACGCTGTTGGCGTACCTCACGATGATCTCGCAGCAAGACAGCCAGCTGTCCGAATCCAGTTCCGGCCCCCGGGGGCTATCCACCAGCGGCTGGAAAAGCGGCTCCGTATCGGCCCCTTCCTCCATGTACTGGGATTCAATCCAGATGTCGTGCTCGGCCTTGACAAGCTCCGCGCCGTCATATCCCACGCGGCGAAGCATCTGCTCCAGGGCCATTCCGGCCGATGAGTCCATGTTCACGCGGAAATAAGGAGCCCCGGAACCGGCCTCGAGGGCCTGCCGGACGCTGAAACGGTCGAAACGCAGCTTCTTCCCCAGTTCCTTGCGACGTGTAATGGTTTCGTCGATATTCTCCACGCAGGGACTGCACAGATAATCTCCATGCTCGTCATTGAAACGATTCAATTTGACTACGGGACTGCGGTACAACATGGTTGTGAGCTGCCGGTTGGACCCATCCGGGTACTTTTCCCCGAACCAGTCCATCATCAGGTCCACGAACACATCCGTGGGGACAATGCCATAGAGGTTCAGATACCCCAGGGCCACCCGTTCCAGTTCATACTGTCCGCTCTTCTCTCCCCAGTCAATCACCCTGTCGATGGAGGGCGAAACAATCTCGTAGAGTTCCCGGCTGATCCATACCTTGTGGTAGTTCTCATCGGAGTCGTCGTACTGCACAAGCCCAGTCACCTCCAGCAGAGACGGATAATCCGCAAAATCCTGATACTGGATCTTCTCCGGACCGGCATGCACCAGCTGCTTCAACAGATGCGCATCCCTTTCCGCCAGGTATGACATCCAGCGGAGCGGCTCCCCGTGCAGATAACTGTCCAGATCCTCCACTAGCTGCGACTTGCGCAGACGCGAGTTCAAGTCCCTGCCAAGCAAACTCGCCAGGTCCTCCAACTCCGGTTTCTGGAAATTGTTCAGAATCGTGTGCAGTGTACGTACGCTCATAGAGACTGCAAAGATACGAAAAAAAACGCATAGCACATCGAACGGATGCCACTGCCCCGTTTTTGTTAAAATGCTAATTTATAGCATATTACAAAAACTCCTCCCGACCGCGAGGACGGGAGGAGAAATTATAAGGATTTGATTATTAACGACTTGACAAAAACGCTATTCGTTGCGGACGAACTCGATGCTGATGTGTCCTTCCTGCCAGCCGTCGCGGGCCCAGTCGTAGAGGACGGAATCGGCGTTGAAGAAGATACAGCCCTCTTTGAAGACAATATCCACATTCTCCAACTTCATGTGTTCGTCACCTGGATGGAAATCTCGCAAATCCTTCAATTCAATCTGTCCGTCAGCATCAATCCAATAATGGAACTGAAACGGAATGATATTGAGGGTACAGCGACCGATTTTATCCGGGCGGCCGGTGTATTTATTGGTAAAATCAGAAACGGGGATGAAGAGATTCGCCTGGGAAAATGCCTTCTTCGCACCGGAAAAAGGTTCACATACCACAGATCGATTCAGAATACTCACGTACTCTTCACCATATTTCTTGATACGTTGTGTACCCATCCACCCGTACAGATCCATCTGCTCGAGGACATCGTTGCCGATGGTACCGTTTCCGGAGAAATCAGCCTGTGCACTCCACCGGGCAGACACCATGGTGTATTCGCCGGTGATGGAACGGACCGTTTCTGTCGTTTTGTCCGTCCACAGCGGATTCGCATCCTCCTTTTTGCAGGAGAAGAGCGCCAGACAGGCGAACAAGCCGAGAATAATCTTTTTCATACTACAGCGTATCCTGGTATTTGAGGATGGGATTGCGGGCGGCGGTGGTTTCGTCGGGACGGGAAATCACCGTGTTGTGCGGGGCGCTTTGCAGGAGCGTGGGGTCCTGGGCAGCCTCGGCCGCAATCTTGCGCATCACCTCGATGAAGGCGTCGATCGTCTCCTTGCTCTCGGTCTCCGTGGGCTCGATCATCAGGGCCTGGTGGAACAGGAGCGGGAAGTAAATCGTGGGTGCATGGAAGCCGTAGTCCAGCAGGCGCTTCGCCACATCCAGCGTGGTGGCGCCGTGAACATCGTCGTGGGCGCCGTCGTTGATGAGGCCGTCAAAGACGAACTCGTGCTTGCACACCCCCTCGATGGGCAGCTTGTACAGATCCTTGAGGCTTTCCTTGATATAATTGGCGCTAAGGACCGAATACTGACCCACTTTCTGGAGGTTCTCCTTACCCAGCATGAGGATATAGGCATAGGCGCGGAGAATCACGCCGAAGTTTCCGTGGAAACCGGACACCTTGATCTGCGGCAGACAGTTCACCAGGTGCTTGGCGACACCCACGGGACCGGAACCCGGTCCGCCGCCGCCGTGCGGCGTGGAGAACGTCTTGTGCAGGTTCAGGTGCATGATGTCGAAGCCCATGTCGCCGGGACGCACGACACCCATCAGCGGGTTCATGTTGGCACCGTCGTAATACAGCAGGCCGCCTACCCCGTGCACCAGCTCGGCGATGGTCTTGATCTGCGTCTCGAACAGGCCCAGCGTGTTGGGATTCGTCATCATGATACCGGCCACAGAGCTGTCCAGAAGGGGTTTCAGAGCCTCCACGTCGATGCGGCCGTTCTCCAGGGACTTCACCTCGACGACCTCCAGGCCGGCCACTGCGGCCGATGCCGGATTGGTGCCGTGAGCGCTGTCCGGGACAATGACCTTGGTGCGGCCGAAGTCCCCGCGGCTGATATGGTACTGCCGCATGATCATAAGGCCGGTGAGTTCACCGTGGGCACCCGCGCAGGGAGCAAAGGTGAACGCATGCATGCCGGTGATGGCCGACAGGAACTGGTTCATGTCGGAAAGCACCTTCTGCGCAGCGGGAACCTGTGCGTCGTCCATCAGCGGATGAAGGCCGCCGAAACCGGGCAGCGCGGCAATCTCCTCATTGATTTTGGGATTGTACTTCATGGTGCAGGAGCCCAGCGGATAGAAGCCGGTATCCACGCCGAAGTTCATCTGGGAGAGGTTGGTGTAATGGCGCACCACATCCGGCTCAGAGACCTCCGGAAGCGGCAGGGCCGATGCCCTGCGCACCTGAACCGGAAGTTTCGGAGAACCGGGGAACTTATTGACAGGCAGGGAGAAGCCTACACGGCCTTTCTGCGAAAGTTCAAAGACAAGTTTATCGTAATACTTCATAGCCTAGCCCTCCTTCACTACGGCGACCAGGGCGTCAACATCGGCCTTGGAGCGCTTTTCGGTTACACAGAAACTCACATAACCCTCCTCGGTGGGAAGGGCGGCGAAGAAGCCAGCCTTCTGCAGACGCTGCTGCAGAGCCTTGGCGTCCTCCTTGGGCTGTAGCACGAACTCCTTCAGGAAAGGCTGCCCCGGGAACACCTCGGTGAACTTGCCGGTGGCCAGAAGCTCCTTATAGAGATAGTGCGCACCGTCGGCGCTGATCTGGTTCACCTGCTTCATTCCTTCCGGTCCCATCAGAGACAGATAGATGGTGACCCACAGCGCCATAAGGCTTTCATTTGAACAAATGTTTGAAGTAGCCTTCTCCCGCTTGATGTGCTGTTCGCGGGCCTGCAGAGTGAGCACGAAAGCACGCTTGCCGGACTTGTCCACCGTCTGGCCGACGATACGTCCCGGCATCTTGCGCATATGCTCCTTCTTCACGGCCATGAAGCCCACGTAAGGGCCGCCATAGCACAGCGGAATACCCAGCGGCTGGGCGTCGCCCACGGCGATATCGGCATCCCACTCGGCGGGCGTCTTTACGACGGCGAGGGCCGAAGGGTCGCAGTATTCTATCAGGATGCCCTTTTCGGCATGGATGGCATCGGCAAAGCCCGTGTGGTCCTCCACAATGCCGTAACGGTTCACCGAAGGGACAATCACGCCGGCCACGTCGTCCGCAGCCAGTTCGGCCTTCAGTGCGGAGAGGCTGGTCTGTCCGTCAGAGGCGGGCACATAGCCCAGCTCCACGCCATGGAACCTGGCATAGGTCTCCACCACCTTCACCACGTGAGGCAGCAGCGTCTTGGAAAGCAGTACGCGCGTTTTCTTGCGGGTGCAGGCCACCGCCATCTTCATGGCCTCGGCGGCGGCGGTGGGGCCGTCGTAGAGGGATGCATTGGAGATATCAAGCCCCGTGAGGGCGCAAATCATGCTCTGATACTCAAAAATATAACGGAGCGTACCCTGCGAAATCTCGCACTGGTAGGGAGTGTAGGCCGTGAGGAACTCCGAACGCTGAGTCAGGTACGGAATCACGGACGGGGTGTAGTGGTCATAGGCGCCCTGGCCCACGAACACTTTCAGGCGGGGATTCTGCGCGTCCAGCTGGAGGAGCCACTCGCGCAGCTCCTGCTCGGAAAGGGCCTCGGGGAGCTCATAGGCCCCCCTGTGCAGGAATTCCGCCGGCACATCGCTGTACAGGTCTTCCAGCCCTTTCAGGCCCACCTTGTCCAGCATGGCCTTAATATCGGCCTCTGTATGAGGAAGATAAGGTACCATTCTTTACTCGCCGATAAGGGACTTGTAAGCAGCGGCATCCAGGAGGGCGTCCACCTGGGAAGGGTCGGACATTTCCACCTTGATGATCCAGGAAGCGTAGGCGTCCTCGTTTACCTTTTCGGGGGTATCGGCCAGTTCTTCGTTCACCTCGACCACCTTGCCGGAGACCGGCGAGAAGAGGTCGGAGGCGGCCTTCACGCTTTCCAGAGCGCCGAATTCTTCACCGGCGACCACTTCGTCACCCTCTTCGGGGAGATCCACATAGGTGATGTCACCCATTTCCTTCTGGGCGAAGTCCGACACGCCGATGACGGCCACGTTGCCTTCTACCTTAACCCATTCGTGCGACTCGGAATATTTGAGTCCTTCCAATACTTTAGACATAGTGTGTTGTGTTTTTATTTTTTGTAATTGGTTTGATAAAATCTCTTTTTGACCACCTTTCCGGGGAACACCTTCTTGCGGATGCGGATGTTCAGCGGCGTATCCAGGGCGGCGAACTCCTTGTCCACCAGGGCGAAGCAAATGCTCTTGTCCAGGGAGATGGAATGATAACCGGTGGTGACCACGCCCACCTGCTTCTCATCGGCCAGCTCTACGGGATAGCCGGCGCGGGGAATGGCGTTGTCCTCGATCTCGATGCCCACCAACTTGCGGGTCAGGTTTCCGGCCTTCTGCTCCAGCAGGGCTTCCTTGCCGATGAAATCCTTCTCGAACTTGCAGAACATCCCGAGGCCGGCCATTACGGGGCTTATCTCCGGGCTGAGTTCGTCTCCGTACAGCGGCAGGCCCGCCTCGAAGCGCAGGGTATCGCGGCAACCCAGGCCGCAGGGCTCCACGCCCGCTTTCAGGAGGATATCCCAAAGCTCCACGGTATTCTCCAGAGTGGTGTATAACTCAAAACCATCCTCCCCGGTGTAACCGGTGCGGCTCAGGATCAGGCGCTTGCCCTTGTATTCCACGTCGCAGAAGGTGTAGAAGGCCAGATTGGCGGCTTCCTTGTAGCCCAGGACTTCCATGACCACTTTCTCGGCCTCCGGGCCCTGGACGGCGATCTGCCCCCATACGGGAGAGGCGTTGTCCACTTTGCAGTCGAAGCCTTTGGCTTGCTCCTGGATCCAGGCAAAATCCTTGTCGATATTGGCCGCGTTCACCACCAGCAGGAAGTGCTCCGGCTCAAACTCGCGGTAAACCAGCAGATCGTCCACGGTGCCGCCGTCGGGGTAGCACATCATGCCGTAGAGAACCTTACCGGGCTCGTAGCCGCGGATCTCGTTGGTGAAGATATGGTTGATGAAAGCTTCGGCCTCGGGGCCTTCCACGAAGATTTCTCCCATGTGGGAGACGTCGAACATGCCCACGTGCTCACGGACGGCGAGATGCTCCCGGACGATGGTGCTGTACTGAATAGGCATCATGAAGCCGGCAAAAGGACTCATTTTGGCCCCCAGGGCCACGTGTGAGCTGTACAGGCAGGTTTTCTGCAGCTGGTCCAGCGGAATTTGAATGTCTGACATAATAGGTTTTGATGTTATAAATACAAGCCCGACAGGAATTGGTACAATGCGATGTCGGTCTCTCTGTTCAGTCTCAGGTCTTCCGGGGTTGCGCCCTTTTCCGGCGTTATACCCCCGCAAATGTCTATCGCCGCGAGTTTCATCGGCCCGATGAGCGCCTCCAGCATCCCGCAAACCTGCGCGGGCGTATGCTCCCCCTGGCTCCAGTCCGTACGGGCAAAGCTGCGCGAAAGGATGTCCTTGTCCAGGGAGATGTAAACGCGCTCCCCCTTCCTCTCCGCCGCCCAGCCATCCGGGAGGGCCTGCGGACACCCCTCCGGGCCGATGGTCAGGATATCCCTCACCAGCGGATTCTCCTCCCTGAGGGCTTTCACCCAGCCGCCGCAGCTGAGCACCCCGCCGAAAGCCGGTTCCTGGTTGTCCGGATGATGGTCCAGGAGCACCAGGTGGAAAGGATCCGTTTCGCGGAGCGCAAGGAGGTGGCTCATGTAGTGGTAATCCCCCGTGTCGATCCACCGAAGCCGGGGCAGGCTCTCCGGCAAAAGGGCCAGGATCTGCGCCTGGGCGGCCTCGTCGCAATAGCAGTTCGTCCCCTCCAGCCCCGTCCAGTCCAGGTGCGTCACGGAGGCGCCCCTCTCATGCAGCCAGGAAAGGAATCCCTCTGCCTCGAGACTGCCGGAGAAATCTGTTATGAGGACATCTTTCATCCTTCAAATATAGCTCTTTTTGGCGTACTATCCAACATCCCCCGGAGCAAGCGCAAAATATAATTTTAGCAATTGATAAACAATAGATATAACATATATGTTAACCGCTGTAACATAAATGTTAATATCGTAATACAATAAATTTTGGGCCAATTTTATGCAAGGTTTTTGTCTGTGCTTTGGCAGAAAACCGCCCTCTGCCCGATAAACTTGTCGGGTGCACCTCGCGGTGCACCCGTCGTTCTGCAACACGCTGCTACTGTTGGCCTTATGGCTCCAGCCCGCTGCGGCATGCCTGGAGCGCAATGCGCTGATACACAGCAGAATCTGAATTGTCGGGTGCACTCCGCGGTGCACCCGTCGTTCCGCAAGTGGCTGATAATCAAAGGAAAGCAGTACAGGCCGATGGGAAGGCCGATGCTCCCCTTCGGGAAATCAAAGAAAATCGCTACCTTTGCATGATTGACACATCGACATTATGGCAGAAAGCAACTTCATAGACTACGTACGCATCTTCTGCGCCAGCGGCCACGGCGGCTCCGGAAGCGCTCACCTGCACCGGGCCAAATACGTACCCAAGGGAGGACCGGACGGCGGCGACGGCGGCCGCGGCGGACACATCATCCTCAAGGTGAACCCCCAGCTTTGGACCCTGATCCATCTCCGCTACCGCAAGGTGGTGAAGGCGGAGAACGGCGGCAACGGCGCCGAAGCCCTCAAGCGCGGCAAGAACGGCCAGGACATCATCCTGGAAGTGCCGCAGGGCGTAGTAGTCAAAGACGCCGAGACAGAAGAAATGATCACCGAGCTCGTGGAGCCGGGCCAGGAATACATCCTCTGCCCGGGCGGCCGCGGCGGCTGGGGCAACGACCACTTCAAAAGCCCCACCAACCAGACACCCCGCTACGCCCAGCCCGGCGAAGAAGGCGTGGAAGGATGGTTCATCCTGGAGCTGAAGGTGCTGGCCGATGTGGGCCTCGTAGGCTTCCCCAACGCAGGAAAGAGCACTCTCCTCGCCGCCATCACGTCGGCAAAGCCGAAGATTGCGAATTACGCCTTCACCACCCTGGAGCCCAACCTGGGCATCGTGCGCTACTACGACGACCGTTCCTTCGTGATGGCCGATATTCCCGGCATCATCGAGGGCGCACACGAGGGAAAAGGCATCGGCATGCGCTTCCTCCGGCACATCGAACGCAATTCCGTGCTGCTGTTCATGGTCGCGGCCGACGAACCCGACGTCACCAAGGGCTACAAAGTGCTTCTGAACGAGCTCAAGGAATACAATCCGGAACTATTGGTAAAAGACCGCGTGCTGGCCATCACCAAGACGGACCTCATTGACGACAAGCAAAAGGCCAAAATCGAAAAGAAACTGCCCAAAGACCTGCCTTACGTATTCATTTCCTCCGTTGCGCAGACCGGTCTGAACGAGCTCAAGGAAGAACTCTGGAAAGCCCTGAACAAATGAATTTACTTGAACAGATAGTAGAGCTAGACCAGCATATCACGCTGTGGTTTAATGGACTGCCTTCCGTATTGAGCGATCCTTTCTGGTGGGCTTTCTCCGACAAAGTCTTCTGGATTCCCTTCTACCTCCTCATCCTTGCCTTCCTGATCTGGAAGTTGGGCTGGAAGCGAGGCCTTGCCGTGGCTCTCACCGTAGTGCTCACCGTAGTTTGCCTGGACCAGTTCTCCAACCTCATCAAAAACAGCGTGGCCCGCGTACGCCCCTGCTATAACGACTGGATGGTCACCGAAGGCCTGAGACTCCCCTACGGCATTGTAGGAGGCAAATACGGCTTCTTCAGCGCCCACGCCGGCAACAGCTTCGGCTTTGCGATGGCATCCTATCTGGGACTGAAACATTACGCCGGACACGCCAGGATCTACGGATGGATCATCTTCACCTGGGCACTCCTGGTGAGCGTGAGCCGCATGGTGATGGGCGCCCACTTCCTGGGAGACATCACCGTAGGCGCCCTGGTCGGGATGTGCTTCGGCGCAGCCTGGGCCTGGATTGGCCGCAAAGTTGTCCGTTAGAGAGACGGCAGCACCTTTTCCATCTGTATTCCCCGGGAACCTTTCACCAGAACAGTGTAGCCCAGGAGCGGATTTTCCTGCAGCCAGGCGGCCAGCTGGGCCGATGTCTCGAAGCAGCGGATACCCGTCCCGGCAGCAGCCCGGGTGAATTCCTCACCGACAAGGATGGCGTCCGCACCCTTCAGGCGCTCCACGATCTTCCGGTGCTCGGCGCCGGAGTCTTCTCCCAATTCCCGCATATCCCCGAGAAGGGCAATCTTCCGGCCCTGTGCCTTGGACAGGTTGTCCAGAGCCACAGCCATGGATGAAGGGTTGGCGTTATACGCGTCAACGATAACCGTATTCCTTTCGGTCTTAAGAAGTTGCGAGCGATTATTTGAAGGGACGTATGAAGCAATGGCCTCGCAGGCATCTGCCTCCGGAACCTGGAAGAACCAGCCCACTTTGAGGGCGGCCAGGATATTGCAGGCATTGTAAGCACCCACCAGCTGTGTCTTCAGGACGGTGCCGTCCGCCAGCTGCAACTGCAGATACGGCTGTTCGGCGGAAGTCGGAAGCAGCGTCACGCCCTGCATCCCGTAAGGGATCATCGGCAGTTCCCTCTCCCAGAGCATTTCCTGGAGAACATCGTCGTCGGCATTGGCGAACGCAACGCCGTCATGAGCTTTCAGATAGTCGTAAAGCTGCCCCTTGGCATACTTCACGCCCTCGAAACTGCCGAAGCCCAGCAGATGGGCCTTTCCCACGTTGGTAATAAGGCCGTGCGTAGGCTGGGCCACAGCCAGGAGGGGCTTGAGGTCGTCGGGATGGCTGGCGCCCATCTCGATGATGGCGATCTCGGTCTCGGGGCCGATCCTGAGCACGGACATCGGCACGCCGATGTCGTTGTTCAGGTTGCCTTCCGTAGCGGTGACGCGGTACTTCGCGCCCAGGACGGTACGGAGCATCTCCTTGGTGGTGGTTTTACCGTTGGTGCCCGTAAGGCCGATCACGGGAATATCGAACTGCTGCCGATGGAAGGCCGCCAGCTGCTGAAGGGTGGCCAGCGTATCCTGCACCTTGATGAGGCGGGGATCATCGGCCTCCACATCCGTGCTGACCACGGCATAGGCGGCGCCGGCCTCAAGGGCCTGCAGGGCAAAGGCGTTGCCGTCAAAGTTCTCCCCTTTCAGCGCCAGGAAGAGCTGGCCTTTCTGAATGGTACGGGTGTCCGTATTAAGGCCGGTGGACTGCTTGTATAATTGGTATAGGTCTTTGATTTCCATAGATTCTTCGCTTCGCTCAGAATGACAGTTTCTAACGACCGGTGGAACCGAACCCGCCGGCACCGCGCTCGGTGGCATCCAGCTCCTCTGTCTGCTCCCATTCCACCTGCTCGTGGCGGGCCACCACCATCTGGGCGATGCGCTCGCCGGGAACCACCTCGAACGGCTGGTCCGAAAGGTTCACCAGTATCACGCAGATTTCTCCGCGATAGTCCGCGTCAATGGTGCCGGGGGTATTGAGCACAGTGATGCCATGCTTGAGGGCCAGCCCGCTGCGGGGGCGGACCTGGGCCTCATAGCCCGCGGGAAGGGCGATGAAAAGGCCGGTGGGAACAAGCACCCGCTGGAGGGGTTTAAGCACCACGGGCTGCTCAAGACAGGCTTTCAGATCCAGGCCGGCAGACTGCGGCGTAGCGTAGGCCGGGCAGGGATACGGAGAATGGTTAACAATCTTTACTTTAATCATTTGGGAGCTTTTATATACAGTACAACTGCAATGATTGCATATAGCGCGTTGGGCAGCCATACCGCCACCTGGGCCGGCAGGGTATCCGTAATCACGAACATCTCACTGAACTGCATGAACAGGATGTACGAGAATCCCAGTGCCGTACCGGCCGCCAGGTTCCACCCCATGCCGCCCCGCTTCTTCTTGGTACACAGGGACAGGCCGATGATGGTAAGGATAAAGGCCGATATGGGCAGCGAGAAGCGGTTGTGCTTCTCGATAAGGCTCATGTTCACGGAGGCGTCGCCCCGCATATGCTGGGTCTTGATGAGCTCGTTGAGTTCCCGCTGGTTCAGCTGCTGGATGGTGTAGCGGTTGCGGAAGAAGTCGTCCCGGGTCATGCTGAAGACTGTGTCCAGCTGGCGGCCGCTGCGGATATGGTCCTGCAGGCCTGCGTCGAAGTCCCGGATAAAGTAGTTGCGGAGTTTCCAGACGCCGGAAACCGTGTCGTACTGGGCGCTTTCTGCCTCCAGTTTGGAATGCATGCGTCCGCCATGGAGATCCTCCATGGTGAAGTTATAGGCCGTATTATTGTAGGCGCTGAAGCTCTCGAAGTAAACGAAGACGTCGTTTTCCAGCTTGTAGTGCATGTCGTGCCCCATTTTCACCTTCCGGTAGGGGTTGTACTTCTGTTCGAACTGCACACGGGTGGCATTGGCCCGCGGCAGGATCCACATGCCGGCGACCAGCGAAATGGTAGCAATCACGGCCGCCGCCAGGATATAGGGCCGGACAATCCGGTGATAGCTGATTCCCGAAGAGAGCATGGCCACCACCTCCGAGTCCTGTGTCATCTTGGACGTGAAGAAAATCACGGTGAGGAACACGAACATCGGGGAATACTGGTTGATGAAGAACGGCACGAAGTTCACGTAGTAGTCGAAGACAATCTCGTGAATGGGCACGTCCTTGCGCACGAAATCCTCAATCTTCTCGCTGATGTCGAACACCACGATGAGAATGGCAAGGAAAAGCAGTGACATGAAGAATGTCACCAGGAACTTGCGGATAATGTACCAGTCCAGCCTTCTGATCATAAGCGCTGCATGAGTTTGGGAACCATGGCGTTCTTCCAGGAGAGAAAGTCACCGGCGAGAATGTGCTCGCGAGCCACCCGCACCAGGTCCAGATAGAAGGCAAGGTTGTGCTCCGACGCCACCATGGCGGCGAACATTTCCTTGGCGATAAACAGATGATGGATATACGCTCTCGTGTAGTAGCTGTCCACGAAAGAGGTGCCCAGCGGATCCAGCGGGGTGAAATCGTCGGCCCACTTGGCGTTGCGCATGTTCATGACGCCGTCCCAGGTGAAGAGCATGCCGTTGCGGCCGTTGCGGGTGGGCATCACGCAGTCGAACATGTCGATTCCGCGGGCGATGCCTTCCAGGATGTTGGCGGGAGTGCCCACGCCCATCAGGTAACGGGGCTTGTCCTGCGGCAGCAGCGGGCAGGTTACCTCAAGCATCTCGTACATCTTCTCGGTGGGCTCCCCTACCGCCAGGCCGCCCACGGCGTAACCGCCGCGGTTGTCGTTGTCCAGCGTAAGAGCGTGCTCCACCGCCTGGCGGCGCAGTTCGGGATAGACGCAGCCCTGGATGATGGGGAACATGACCTGCCGATACCCGTAGAGGGGTTCGGTCTCATCGAAGTGCTTCGCGTAACGCTCCAGCCAGCCCTGCGTGAGTTTCAGGGACTTGGCGGCATAGCGGAAATCCGCGTCTCCGGGGCAGCATTCGTCGAGGGCCATGACAATATCGGCCCCGATGATGCGCTGCGTGTCCACGTTGTTCTCCGGAGTGAAGATGTGCTTGCTTCCGTCGATGTGAGAGGAAAACTTGCAGCCTTCCTCGGTGAGTTTGCGGATGGGCGCAAGAGAGAACACCTGGAAGCCGCCGCTGTCCGTAAGGATGGGCTTGTCCCAGTGTTCGAACTTATGGAGACCGCCGGCCTTGTACAAGGTGTCCAGGCCGGGGCGCAAATACAGATGGTATGTGTTGCCCAGGATAATCTGGGCCTTTATATCTTCCTGCAAGTCACGGTGATACACTCCTTTGACGGAGCCAACGGTCCCGACGGGCATGAAGATGGGGGTCTGGATATCCCCGTGATCCGTCGAAAGGACGCCGGCCCGGGCGGCCGATGCAGGGTCTGTTGCTATGCGTGTAAAACGAGACATCTAACTAATTTAACATACAAAAATACGGAAAAATTATTACTTTTGTATGCTTATTACTACTACAAAACACAAAACATAACATGCAAATCAAAATTAAACCCGTCACCCTCAAGCTGGTACTCATGATGTTTCTCGAGTTTGCCGTTTGGGGTGCGTATCTTACATCCCTCGGACGTTATCTCGGCAACATCGGCCTCGGCAACCAGATCAAGTGGTTCTTCGCCATGCAGGGCATTGTCTCCATCTTCATGCCCACCCTCATGGGTATCCTGGCCGACAAAAGGATGGAAGCCCAGAAAGTACTCTCCCTGTGCCACGCGCTCGCAGGCCTGTTCATGGGCGGTGCAGGGGTCTATTGCATGATTTCCGGATCCCAGATCCAGTTCGCCCCCCTGTTTGTCCTTTACAGCCTCTCGGTGGCCTTCTTCATGCCCACCATCGCCCTCACCAACACCGTTTCCTATAACGCGTTTGCCAAAGAAGGCCTGGATCCCGTGAAAGAATTCCCGCCCATCCGTGTTTTCGGAACCATCGGCTTTATCTGCAGCATGCTGGTGACCAACTTCCTGCACATCAAGGGGGTGGCCATGCAGGACAGCTACACGCAGCTGCTTTCTTCCGGCATCCTTTCCATCGTCCTGGCCTGCTACGCGCTCACCATGCCGGCCTGCCCCGTGGACAAGACCAAGAAGGGCGGCAGCATCGCGGAAGCCTTCGGCCTGAAGGCCTTCACCCTGTTCAAGGATCCGCAGTTCGCCATCTTCTTCATTTTCTCCATCCTGCTGGGCGCTTCCCTGCAGATCACCAACGGTTACGCCAACACGTTCCTGGGCTCCTTCGCAGCGGATCCCGCCCTGGCCGACACCTTCGCCGTGAAGAACTCCAACGCCCTCATCGCCATTTCACAGGCTTCGGAGACCCTCTGCATCCTGTTCATTCCCTTCGCCATGCGCAAGTTCGGCATCAAGAACGTGATCCTCATCGCCATGTTCGCCTGGGTGGGCCGCTTCGCCTTCTTCGGCCTGGGCAACCCGTCCATGCCGGGCGTGCTTCTGTTCGTCCTCAGCTGCATCGTGTACGGCTTTGCCTTTGACTTCTTCAACATCTCCGGTTCCCTTTATGTGGAGCAGAACGTCCAGACAGAGATCCGCGCCAGTGCTCAGGGCCTGTTCATGATGATGACCAACGGCTTCGGCGCCACCATCGGCACCCTGGCCGCCGGCGCCGTCGTCGAGGCCTACCATGTAGCCGACGCAGTCAACCCCCAGGTCCAGAACTGGCCCTCCGTATGGTACATCTTCGCCGGCTATTCCCTGGTCGTGGCCATCCTCTTCTGGATTCTCTTCAAGGACCCCGCCAAGAAGCAGCCCGTCACCGCGGAATAATCCCTCCCGCATACGTTTATTCGTCCGTACCCTCATTGAGGATACGGACGTTTTTTATGCGCTTGGGTGTCACCTCATAGCGGATGTCCAGACAACTGTACACACAGCGGTGCCGGACCTTCTCGTAGGATGTAAAATAGTTTTCGTTGAAGCCCAGGTCCTTTAGCGTAGCGTGATTGGCGCTTCGCTTGTCCATCTTGAGCAGATTCGCGAGCACGTCCCGGTTCTTGTCCAGAATTCTGAGGATGCGCTTCACTTCTTTTTCCCGCGCACGCATACGGTGCGTGTTATGCCAGTGATTCTTGCACTCCTGGCTGCAAAAGCGGCGGTCCACACGGCCCCAGCGAGACAGAGGTTTTCCACACTGCACGCAGCATTGTCCCTTTTCCTCTTTGAATGATTCGTCAAATGAAAGCATAATCGAGAGCATTGTTTTGCCGCAAAAATGAATGACTTCCAGCGCAAAACCAAGCATCGGCTAAAAAAAACCGCAGATTTTAATGTTTTAGCCGATTAGGCCTTTCCGGGACATCGGCCGAAAAAATGTATGGTACCCTGTTTTTTTAGCCGAAAATGCCATCAAAACACGAAAAAAACGGTCAAAACATAAAAATCTGCACTTCCGGGCCGAATTCCCGCACCACAACAGGAAAAGGTTCCATTTCTTTGCATCCGGTCGGGACACGGCAAGCGCGCACCTGGAAGTCCCGGCGCATGTGTAAAAAGTAAAATGTATCAGTCATGGAATTTTTGAACAAACTGGAGCTGCGCGGTGTCGTAGGCCGCGCCGATGTCAACACTTTCAACGGAAGCCACGTATGCAACTTCTCCGTCGTCACGGAGGCCTCCGCCCTGGACCGCGAGGGCAATTCGGTGGTAGAGCCCACCTGGTTTAACGTCACAGCCTGGAACAGCATCCCCGGCCTGCAGAGCCTGGACCAAGTACAGAAAGGCCTCTGGGTGCACGTCATCGGCCGCCTGCGCATACGCAAGTACACCACGGCGGAGGGCGAAGAGCG
Organism: Bacteroidales bacterium; assembly: GCA_016288055.1. GTDB lineage: Bacteria > Bacteroidota > Bacteroidia > Bacteroidales > UBA932 > Cryptobacteroides. The sequence goes on along the minus strand of JAEEXZ010000033.1, from coordinate 7,255 downwards.
CACTTCCTCCGACGTCCTGGCCCGCCGCATCGAAATCATCCCCCGCGAAGACATGGGCATGCAGCCCGAACGCAACTATTAATCTCCCCTCCCCATGAAGCGTTTCCTTCTTCTGATCTCTCTATTATCCTGCCTTCCGCTCGGCGCCCAGCGATACTCCGTGGGAACCAATGCAGTGGACTGGCTTAGCCTGGGAACCCTCAACGCCGAGGGTTCCATCGCTGTGGGAAGGCGTACCTCTCTCCACGCCGGAGCGGAACTGAACCCCTGGACCTTTCACGCCTCAGACCCCGAACGGCAACTGCAGATGCGCCAGAACTCCTGGTGGGGCGGCGTTCGCTACTGGCCCTGGCATGTCTATTCCGGCTGGTGGGTGGGGGCCGACCTGCGCTACTCCCTGTACAACGGCGGCGGCGTGCTCTCGCGGGAGTCGGAGGAAGGGAGCGCCTACGGGGCGGGCCTCTACGGAGGTTACGCCATCATGCTCAACAGCCTGTGGAACCTGGATCTGGGCCTTGGCGTCTGGGGCGGCTGGAAACAGTACACCCGCTACTCTTGTCCTCTTTGCGGCATCACCCTGGAGCAGGGTGAGAAACCCTTCTGGATTCCCGACGCCCGCATTGCCGTCCAATTCATCTTCTGAGCTATGGGAAAGAGACTCACCGCGGCCACGCTTCTCCTTCTTCTGGCCATTTCCTGCGGCACCACGCGCAAGATGCACCGCATCCGACAGCAAAGCCTGTCGGCCTCCCTTAACCTCTCGCAGGGCGAGCAGGAGGAGGAGCGCCGGAGCATCCGCATGGGCAAACGCGACACGCTTACCGTCAAAGACGAGGAAGGCAACGAGCTCATCATCATGAAGGCCGTCCGCGACGAACAGACGGGGGAAATGGTTGCGGCCGATGTCATCGACGCCGCCGTCATCACCGCCCGCTTCCGCAACATCGCCGAGCGCCTGGGGCAGATAGACATCCGCTTCGACATCCGCGTTCCATCGGCCATGCAGGACAGCAAATGGCAGCTGCGGCTCTACCCGCACCTCTACATGCTGTCCGACTCCCTGGAACTCCCGGGCGTCATCGTCACCGGGGCCGATTACCGCCGCGACCAACTGCGCGGCTACCGGCAGTACGAGCGCTACCTGAGTTCCATCATCACAGACAGCACCCGCTTCGTGGACTGGCGCAACCTGGGCATCTGGATTGAACGCAACCTGGCCCACAAGCCCGTCTTCGGGACGCAGGAGCAGGAAGCCCTGCTGCACTACACCCGCAAGATGCTCAAGCGCTATCATCGGCGCAAGTGGGACGAGCGCGGCAAAGCCTTCGCCCAGTATGTCCGTTCTCCCCTTCTGGAAGGCGTACGCCTGGACACTGTGCTCCGTGACGGCAGCGGGGACCTCGTGTACGAATACACGCAGACCATCCGCACCCGTCCAAGGCTCAAGAAAGTGGACGTAGTGCTCTCCGGAGCCATTTTCCAGGAAGACAAACGGCTGTACACCATGCCCCGGACCGCCCCGGTTTCCTTTTACGTCAGCTCCCTTTCGGACCTCAGCGAAGACACCCGGCGCTTCGTCACCAAAGTCATCGAACGCCGTGCCAGCAGCCACACCAGCTGCCGTCTCGCCTTCCGCCCCGGGAAGGCCGATATAGACCTGCGCCTGGAAGACAACCTCTACCAGATGAACGCCATCCGCTCACAGTTTCTGGACGTGGAGAGAAGCGGCCGCTTCGAGATGGACTCCGTGGTCGTCCGGGCCTGGGCCTCTCCGGAGGGGACGCAGGAAGGCAACCGCAGCCTTTCGCAGCGGCGGGCCGCCGCCGTGGCCGACCATTTCAGGCGCTTCATCCGGCACTACCGGGATTCGGCTGCGCACAGCGCCTTTTACGTCAACGTTCAAGAAAACGGAGCCGAGACCGTCGAATCCCCCTCGGCCCGGAAACAGCCCGACATCCGCTTCTTCTGGCGCGGAGAGGGCGAAAACTGGGCCCTGCTCGACGGTCTTGTCCGTTCCGACACCCTACTCTCCCCGGCAGCGAAAGAGGCCTACGGGAGCCTGTCCGGCCTCCCCGTGCACGAACGGAAGCTGGCCCTTCGGAAGGCAGCGTTCTATCCTCACCTGAGGAAAGACCTGTATCCCCGGCTGAGGGTCGTGACCTTCGACCTGCACTTCAGCCGCAAGGGCATGGTCAAGGACACCGTCCATACTACCGAGCCGGACACCTTGTACAGCAGGGCCGTACAGTACCTCCGGGAACGGGATTATCCCGCCGCGCTGGAACTACTCCGGCCCTACAAGGACTACAACACGGCCCTCGCCTATCTGGCGATGGACTACAATGCATCGGCCCGTCAGATTCTGGAGGGGCTCGAGCGCACGCCCCGGGTGAACTACCTGCTGGCGCTGCTCCATGCCCGGAGACAGGACGAGGCCGCTGCCGTGCAGTGTTTCCTGGACGCCTGCCGCCAGGACCGTTCCCTCCTTTTCCGGGGCAACCTGGACCCCGAAATCCACATCCTCATCGAGCGCTACGGCCTCAACTCAAACCCTTTGTAAAATTCCCATGAAAAAAATCTTTCTCCTGGCGGTCCTTTTCGCCGCCATATCCTGTCAGAAAAGCATCGTACCCGAAGACACCTTCCCCGACGCCCCCACAGGGGAAATCGTGCTTCGAATCGGCCAGCCGCAGACCAAGGTGGCCGTCTCCGCCATGAGCGAGCACCGCATCAACCAGGTGCAGGTGTTCGTCTTCAACACAAACGGCGTCCTGGAGACCGACCGCACGGCGACAAACACCGGATCGGCCGCCGGACTCAGCGTAACGCTCACCTCGAAAGTGGGCCTCAAGACCATCTGCGCGCTGGTGAACGCGCCCCGCATCACGCCGGCGACCCTCGAGGAGCTGGAGAACTCCGTTTCCGACCTTCGGGACAACAGCGTGAACAATCTAGTCATGACGGGCAGGACGGACATTGCCGTAACCGAATACAGCGGCACGCCCCTGACCTTCGACATTCCCGTCAGGAAACTGGCGGCGGCGGTGGTGGTCTCCAGCGTCAACGTGGACTTCAGCAACACTTCCCTTGAAGGGACCCCGTTCGTACTCAAAGCCGTCTATGTGAAAAACGTCGTCGGCCGCGTCCCCTACGGGGATCCCGGACATGCGCTCAATTTCATGTACAACAAAACCAAGCTGGACGCCTCGCCCCTTCCCCTCACCTACGACGGATGCAACCTCACATCCTATGCCTCCCCCGACCGCGTGCTCTACGTCTATCCCAATGCCAAAAAGGGCGAGACCTGCCTGGTGCTCCATGCCCTGGTGGGAGGCAAGGACAGCTACTATCCCTTCGATCTGCCCGTCCTGGAGGCCAACAAGAAGTACTCCGTCTCGGTGAACATCACCATGCAGGGCAAGGCCGATGACAACGACGACACGCGCGTAGGCGTGGGCATCATCACGCCCACCATCACCGTGAAAGACTGGGACCACACCTATTCTTTGCCTTATAACATGTGAGAAAGTTAGTGTACATATGGCTTACGCTGCTCGTGGCGGCGGGCTGCCGGAGTGCAGTCCTGGAGCGCCGTGAGCACTGCCCCAGCCTCCTTTATTTCCAGGTTTTCAACGCCGGTGCTTTCATGAATCCGGACCGTGTGCACGTGAGCGCCTTCCGTTATCCCGACGAAGACCGCCTCTGCAGTGACACCACGACTATCAGTGCGTTGGAAGGACGGGACTTCTGCCTGCGCATCAGCAGGGCCGAGACCGTACAGGGCAGCGGCGTTTTGGGTTACCGCCGCTGCCGCCTGGAAAGCGGGAGCCGCTGGACGGTGGCTCCCGGGGCGCCATACGACTCCCTCTTCCGCTTCTCTTTCCTGTCCCGCGTGGAGCCGGAACGTTTTATCGTAGATGTGGAGTTCGTGAAGGAGTACAGCCGCGTGACACTGCAGTTCGCCTCCGGTGAAAGCTTTCCCTTCGACGTGGTGGTACGCTCGAACACCTGCGGTATTGACGCCGTCACCGGCAAGCCGCTGGAAGGCCCTTACTGGTGCCGGGCGCAGGAGCGCCAGCCGGGCGTTTTCGACTTCCTGCTTCCCCGGCAGGCCGACGACGCCCTCACCCTGGAGCTTTACGGCCGCCCGGGACAGTATCCCGGCGGAGCTCTCGCGCACAGCATCGGCCTGGGCTCTGTCCTGCGCGAACAGGGCGGTATCAGCTGGAAAGAAAAGAACCTTCCGGACGTTCTGGTGGGTATAGACCAATTGGAATATGACATCCAGGTGCAGGTAGTGCCCTGGGAAAACGAGAACCTTGAATATGCGTATTAAACTGTGTATGATCCTGCTGCTCGCCGCAGCCTGCGCCCCCCTCCTCCCGGAAGAGGACGCCCCGCAGCAGACGGTGTGCCTGGAGTTCCCCGTCCAGCCCGACGTCAAGTCCTATTTCTCGGAGGAGGACGTTTCAAAGGTCAATACCCTCGCCGTCTATGGCGTGGACGACACCGGCTTCTGGAAAATGGTTCGCGTCACCCGGGGTGCCGGCGTGCAGATGAGTTTTCCCGCCGGACGCCGCGTCACCTTCTACGCACTGGCCAACATGCCGGCCCTCATCCCGGTGGATAAAAAGGGCAACCTGCAGCCACAGTACTGCGAATACCGCCTCCCGGCGAACATCGACTTCTCCGTCACGGGCGTGCCGATGGCCGGCTCCGCCAGCATCGTCCTTTCCTCCGGCGGCGCCGCGCAGAAGCTGTCCATCCCTCTGGATAGGCTCGTGGCGAAGGTGGTAGTGCGCATAGACAAGTCGGCCCTCACCAGCGGGCTCAGGATGCCGGTCCTTGCTTCGGAGCGCGTGTGCATCCGCCAGGCCAACCGGCTGCTGCGCCCCTTTGCGGCGGAGGGGTCGCGCGCGGCATCGGCCCGTGACCTGTTTGACGACCGCCTCCGTCCCTTCGACATGGAGCGCTTTATCACGGGCGGCACGGACATGGAGCACACGGACATCGTGCTGTACGTGCCGGAGAACCGCCAGGGAAGCTGGAAGGAGCTTTCCTCCGCAAGGGCGGCGCTCTGCACCTACATCGAGTACGAGGGGCGGAAGGACGGCTCCCGGGACGGCGTGGACGGGCCGATGTGCTACCGCGCCTACCTGGGCAGCAATCCGGCCGATGACTATTCCGTCGGCCGTAACAGCGTGTACCAGGCGTCGCTCTCCCTCACCTGGGACGGCCTCATGTGGCGTGCCGACGGCTGGCGCATCGACACCGACGACCTCACCGACAGCCGGAAGCTGCGCTTCCTCGACGCCGACGGCAACGAAACCTCCTACCTCAAGATACACCGCAACGGCACCGGCGAGTTCTACGCCTACTTCTCCATCAACGAGGACGATGGGACCACCGGTCGCAAGGACCATGACGAGTATCCCTACGGATGGAAGCTTCTCTTCGACGGATCCACGCTCTCCGGACATGACGGAACGCCCTATGACGTAGCCACCGGGCTCAGCGTGGAATGCCTGGGCGAAGCCGTTGTCAGCGGGAAAAACGCCCTGCGACTTAGGGTCAACGCATCCAGGAGCGCAGCCCTCACCACGGCGAGCACAGCGCTCCGGCACCGCCTGAGCCTGCGCACCACCGACGGCAAGATCCAGGCGCCCACCCTCTTCCTGGACGTGGAAGAGCTGCCCCTTTCCTTCGAATGGGTGAACGGCAGGCCGGACCATGTGGGCCAGCGCGGCATCCTGCGCTGCATAGACCCCTACACCGGTAAGCCATCGGCCGATGCAGTCTTCCATCTCAAAAGCGGGCAGAGCGCCCTCTCCCCTTTCACGGACAACGGAGACGGCACCATCACGGTTCGCCTCACCGGTGCGTTCTCTCCCCTTGCCGACGCCATTACCCTCACCGACGCCGATGGCGAGCGCCGCTGCGACATCCCCTTGGAGGCCCGCCTCCCCTGGTTTGGATGTACCGACCTGGAGACGACCTACGTGGACGCATCCTCCTACCTGACCTTCACCTACTACGCCTGCAACCCCGACGGGACCCGTTCCTCAACGCCCATGCAGGTGAGGGAGGCCGATGCCCCCGACTTCACCGGAAACGGGACGCAGCTGGACAAGGATATCGTCCTCGCCAGCATCCCGCCGGTGGTCAGCGGCAGCGCCGGCCGCCTGGGCTACGAGCGACTGCTGGCCGATGACGGCACCATCGTCCTGGACACGTACATATCCTCCTACCGGGGACTCGTCCCTTCCGGGACCTCGTTCAAGGTGGACGACGCCGTGATATCCATGGGCGGTGCGAGCTCCCGGGGCAGCCACCGTTCCTCTTTCACAGCCTGGAACCCCTGGAAAGACCAGAAAGCCGTCCAGATAGGTGAGGTGCTTGACGACAACACCCTCTACAAGATGCCCAAGGACAACAACGCATCCGGCTGGATGGACAACGCCCCCAGGCCCAGCTGGGTGCCAGCCACCCTCCCCGAATACACCATGAATATCGCTAATCCGATAGTGGCCGATGAAGGCAGCATCAGCTTCGACGCCCGCTTCCGTTATGGCTATGATATACTTGAAGAAGGCTATATCGGCTCCATCTGCTCGGGAACGCCGCACAAACTTGCGCCGGACTACGCTTCGGACAAATGTACCCTGGAGATGCGCCTTGTCGGCAGCAGCATCCCCAGAGACATGGAAACCTACAAGCGCATCGAAGACTACCTTCACGCTCGCGGCGTCCATTCGTTCAATGCTACCAAAGAGTACAGGAGGGAAGAGTTCGACTATACCATCACGGTGTCCAGCAACTACGCAACCCGCATTGCGGCCCTCGCCGACGTGCTGCGCCCGTCCGTCCCCGGAGTCACGTTCTCGGCCATGGCAAACTCCAGAATCAAGGAGTGGACGATGACCTACAGCATGCGGGGAAAGACCGACGAGAATATGAACCGCACGCACAGCGCCGGGCCGGTGGACCTGTACCTGCAGGTGAAGAACCCGCACGACGGCAGCTACCTGCGTAACAAGGTGGGAGAAATCTACATGCGGCTGCACGCCTTCATCTATCCGCAGTGCTTCGTGGAGATGGTAGACGGGGAAGGGAGATTCCCCGTGACGGTCAAGTTCCAGCACGGCAACTGCCCTTATCTGGAGGTCAATGCCGACGGTATCGGCAACATCCTCCGGGGGCACACCTTCGAGCTGACGGGCGGCTACACCGCAACGCCGGACGCCACCGGGCAGCA
>JAEEXZ010000083.1 GCA_016288055.1 Bacteroidales bacterium | reverse complement strand
CGGCCCGGAGCTGTTCGTCGCTCAGCTGGCGGTGGGTGTGGGAGGCCGGATGCAGGACGCAGGTGTGGCAGTCGGCTACATGGGTCTCGATGGTGGTTAGCTTGAGAGCGTCCAGGAAGCGGTTGTCGAAGGCGCGCCCGCCCTTGAGGCCGAAGGCCATCACGCCGCTGCAGCCTTCGGGGCAGTATTTGGCGGCGAGGTCGTGGTGCGGGTCGCTTTCCAGGCCGGGATAGTGGATCCAGGCCACTTCCGGACGCTGCTGCAGCCACTGGGCTACTTTGAGTGCGCTTTCGCTATGGCGTCGAATGCGCAGGTGCAGCGTCTGGAGGCCCAGATGCAGGTAAAAGGCGTTCTGGGGACTCTGCTGGGAACCGAAGTCACGCATTAGGTGGGTGACCGCCTTGGTGATATAGGCGGCTTTCCCGAACTTCTTCGTATAGGTGAGGCCGTGGTAGGATTCGTCGGGGGTGGTGAGGCCGGGGAATCGCTCTGCATACTGGTCCCAGGGGAAGTTGCCGCTGTCCACCAGGGCGCCGCCTACGCTCACTCCATGCCCGTCGATGTACTTGGTAGTGGAATGGGTGACGATATCGGCCCCCCATTCGATGGGACGGCAGAGCACGGGGGTGGCGAAGGTGTTGTCCACGATCAAGGGAAGGCCGTTTCTGTGGGCCACTTTGGCCCAGCGCTCGATGTCGAAGACTTCCACGCCGGGGTTGGAGATGGTTTCGCCGAAGACCAGCTTGGTGTTGGGACGGATGGCCGCCTGGATCTCGGCGTCGCTGGCATCGGCCGGAATGAAGGTGATGTCGATGCCCAGTTTCGGCAGGCTTACGCCCAGCAGGTTGAAGGTGCCGCCGTAGATGTTGTTGGCGGCGATGATGTGGTCGCCCACGCCGGCGATGTTGATGACGGCGAAGAGGTTGGCGGCCTGGCCCGATGCGGTGAGGATGGCGCCGACGCCTCCCTCGAGGTTGCAGATCTGGGCGGCCACGGCGTCAACCGTAGGGTTCGCAAGGCGGGTGTAGAAGTAACCGCTGTCCTCCAGGTCGAAGAGACGGCCCATCTGGTCCGACGTCTCGTATTTGAAGGTCGTACTTTGGATGATGGGCAGCTGGCGGGGTTCGCCTTTCTTGGGGGAGTAACCTGCGTGTACGCAGCGGGTATCGATTTTAGACATAATATGGATAACTACTAACTATTTGCTGTTTGCTGGTTGCAAAGGTATAGCTAGTAGAATAATCTTACAAGAGTTTGTAAAAATTAGGAAAATAATTCTATATTTGTCGGTGAAATTAGAAAATATAGAAAAAGAAAGGGCTCTTTAGGGCCTTTTGCAGAATAATATTCTTATGAGTGAGATTGTACTGGATTCGGTGGACCTGCAGATTCTGCGGGCACTGCAGGAAAACGCCCGTCTGACGACCAAGGAACTGGCCGCCCGGGTGAACCTTTCTACGACGCCGGTGTTCGAGCGCATGAAGCGGCTGGAGCGCAGCGGCTTCATCAAGCAGTATGTGGCGGTGCTGGACGCAGAGAAACTGGGCCGGGGCTTTACGGTGTTCTGTTCGGTGAAGCTGAAGCAGATGAACCAGGGCATCGCGCACGATTTCATCTCCGTGATCCGGGACATCCCGCAGGTGGCGGAATGCTACAACGTGTCAGGGGAGTATGACTACCTTCTCAAGATCCAGGCGCCCGATATGCGCTATTACAACGAGTTTATTATCAACGTGCTGGGCAACATCGATTCCATCGGCTCCATCCTCTCGTCCTTCGTGATGAACGAGATCAAGAACACCCACGCCCTTTATTTATAACTGACAGGTACTATTTTTGATGAATACACCCGCTATGATGAAAAAAATACTAGTTATCGCCATGCTGCTGGCGGGCTTCACCGCCGGCGCACAGAGCTTTGAAAGCACTTTCGTACAGACAAAAACCCTTAAGCTCACCGGTAAGAAGATTGTGAGCGAAGGTACCATTTCTTATACGGCACCTGCCAATTTGGCAATGATTTACACAAAACCGGACGGGGATTACTTCATTGTGGACGGTCCTCTTCTGCGTTTCGACCTGCGCGGTATCTCGCTGGACGTGAACACGGACAACAACAAGACCGTGAGGCAGCAGCGCAATGCCATCCTGTATGGAATCGCCGGCAAATATGAGGATATTGCCAAGGAGATGGATGCCGAATACACCGTTACTCCCGTGAAGGGCGGCAAGCACGTGGTCATCAAGATGCGCCGGCCTGCCGTCAAGGGATATACGGGCATGGAACTGGATTACAATGCTGCGGGACGCATCACCCGTATGGTCCTGGAAGAGGCCGCCGGTATTTCCACTGAATATCTGGTCAAGTAAGCGTATGCAGTTACAAGTATCAGAAGATCTCAACAGGATTATCACCTATGCGCGGGAAGAAGCCATGCGCACGGGAAGCTACGGTATCGGCCCGGACCATCTGTTCCTGGCCATCATCCGCCATGAGGATAATACCGCTTTCCAGTCGCTGCAGAGCCTGGGTGTAGAGCCTACGGACCTGAAGACGTTCATCGACCAGCGCATCTTCACCAACGAGACCATCCCCTACGAGCAGATTGACCATATCAGTTTCTCGCGCCAGGCGCAGAACGTGCTCAGCATCACCGTCATGGAGGCTTCCCGCCTGAAGAGTCCCGCCGCCCGGCCGGAGCACCTGCTGCTGGCCCTGTGCCGTACTACCGAAAGCTATGGCCAGGTGTATCTGCGCAACCACGGTATCGATTATGGCCGTCTCCTGGCATACATGGAAGATGAAGGGCTGCTCCAGCAGAAACCTTCCGGGCAGGAGGAACAACCTTCCCAGGGCCCTGACGAGGAGCCGCAGCAAGCGGGGGAAAAGAAACTGGACATCGAAGAATTCGCCTACGACCTTACCCAGGCGGCCCGCGACGGCAAACTGGACCCGGTAGTAGGCCGTGACACGGAAATATCCCGCGTCATAGAGATTCTGGGCCGACGGAAGAAGAACAACCCCATGCTCATCGGAGAACCCGGCGTGGGCAAGTCGGCCATTGTGGAAGGCATTGCGCAGAAGATCGCTTCCGGGGATATCTCGGCCGCGCTCGCGAAAAAGCGTATCCTTTCGCTGGACATCGCCTCTGTGGTGGCCGGCACCAAATACCGCGGCGACTTTGAGAAACGCCTGAAGGCCATCATCAAGGAAGCCTCCGAAAACCCGGACATCATCCTGTTCATCGACGAGTTCCACACCATCGTGGGCGCAGGCGGCGCTTCCGGCAGCCTGGATGCCGCCAATATGCTCAAACCGGCCCTGGCTCGCGGAGAGTTCCAGTGTATCGGCGCCACCACCCTGGACGAATTCACCAAGATTGTGGAAAAGGACGGCGGTCTGGACCGCCGTTTCCAGAAAATCGTGGTGGACGCTACCGGCGTAGCGGAATCCATCGACATTCTGAATCACCTCAAACCCAAATACGAAGAGTTCCACGGCATCACTTATACGGACGACGCCGTTGAGGCTGCCGTACGTCTGACGGACCGTTATATCACGGACAAGTCCCTGCCGGACAAAGCCATCGACGCGCTGGACGAGGCAGGTTCCATGGTTCGCCTGAGCCTGGCCAGAAAGAAAGGCGCCGCCCGCCACGAGGTAAGCGCCGAGGATATTGCCTCCGTTGTGTCCAAGATGACGGGAATTCCCGTAAACAAGGTCGCCGAGAGCGAGGGCAACCGTATCGTCAAGATGAAGAAGAGGCTGCAGGAGCGCATCATCGGCCAGGACGAGGCCATCGAGACGGTGGTCCGGGCCATCCAGCGCAACCGTGCAGGACTCAAGGATCCGAACCGCCCTATTGGTACGTTCCTCTTCTTCGGGCCTACGGGCGTGGGAAAGACCCAGCTGGCCCGCAGCCTGGCAGAGTATCTCTTCGACTCCGAGGAAAACCTCGTGCGCATCGACATGAGCGAGTACATGGAGAAGTTCAGCGTGAGCCGGCTCATCGGCGCGCCTCCCGGATATGTGGGCTATGAAGAGGGCGGACAGCTCTCCGAGCGCGTACGCCGCAAGCCCTACTGCGTGGTCCTGCTGGACGAGATAGAGAAAGCCCATCCGGACATCTTCAACCTGCTTCTGCAGGTGATGGACGAGGGACGGCTCACGGATAGCAATGGCCGTACGGTGGACTTCAAGAACACCATCGTCATCATGACTTCCAACGTGGGCAGCCGCGAAGTGGAGGAATATGGAAATGGGATTGGATTTGCCACTGCGGGCAAGAATGTGAGTGCAGACCGCCGCTCTGTGGTGGAAAAGGCCGTGAAGAAGGCTTTCCCTCCGGAGTTCATCAACCGCGTGGACGGCCAGGTGTACTTCCATTCCCTGAACAAGGAAGCCATCGAGAAGATTATCGACATCGAACTCAGGGACCTGCGGGAGCGTGCGCTCTCGGCGGGTTACAAGCTCACCATCACTCCCACGGCCAAGCGCTTTGTGGCCGATGCAGGCTATGATCCCGCGTATGGCGCCCGTCCGCTGAAACGGGCCATCGTGCACTATGTGGAAGACCCCGTGTCCGAGTTCATCATCGGCGACCGCATCCTGGTTTCCAGGACGAAGGCCGACGGCGCCCTCCGCACACTGCGCGTGACTTTGACGCCGGACAGGGAGGCCACCCAGGTGGAGCTGGTTAAAGGCTGAGTGCCTCTTCTACCTCGAGGCCGAGGTCGTTCATCAGATCTTTGAGAGCCTGGAAGGAAGTGTCGGAGGAAATCATGTTGGAAAGGGTTTCCATGTTGTTGTATTCCGTGTTTCTCATAATACCAGAGTTTTAATTTCTGATGCAAA
>JAEEXZ010000032.1 GCA_016288055.1 Bacteroidales bacterium | reverse complement strand
ACGCCGAAGCGGTGGGCATATTCACACAGGCGTGCGATGTCTTCTACGGAATTGCCGGCCGCCTGCCGGGCACCGAATGCGGGCCCGGCAATATAGACGGCATCGGCCCCGCAGTCAATGGCTGCGATGCCGATCTCCGCCGTCCGCGCGGGCGCAAGCAATTCCAATGCTTTCATGCCGCAAAGATACCACTAAATCTTGACAATTTAAATCAGCTCCAGCACAAGATCCACGTCGCCGAAGCGGACGGACTTGCCGCTGTTGCGTTCGATGTAGTTACGGGTGAGTGAGCCGCGCCAGACGATGTCGTCACGGGAGTAGAGGGGGATCTCCAGTTCGAAACCGTAACTCTTGGATTCAATCTTGACCATGGCGCTGCACTTCCACGTGGTGCGGGTGCCGCCGTCATCTTCCACCATCATCAGGGCGCAGGAAGAGAGCTGGTCGCTCCATTCGGAGACCAGGATGGCGTTGAAGGGGAGTTCCTTCCCCACCTGTTTGCGGCGTACCACAATCATGAAATCCGTGATGGATGGATCGTAGAGGCGCATTTCCGCCTCGGTGCTGGCCATGAAATTCTCCACGGCTCCCAGTTTGACAAAGAATTCGGCCGCGCCGGCGAACCAGGAATCGTACTGGCGGTGGGAGCAGAAGGACCGCAGGACCAGGGTCCTGAACTCGCTGTCTTCCGAAGGGGATTTGACCAGGATGTCTCCTCCTCCCTGTCCCCAGGAAGGGTCTTCCCGCCGGCGAAGTTCCAGGGTCTTGTACTCGGCGTCCGAATTGCGGTTGATAACCCAGACGGGACGTTCGGCAGCCATCTGCTCGTCCACGAGGACCTTCGCTACGCTGCCGTCCTCCCGGAGCAGGAAGCCCTCGTTGGAGAGGGCGCCCTCACCGGGATCGTAGGTGATGACCGGCTGCCGGGAACCGTCCCAGGATTCGCTGTACGGCCAGTAAATCTGTACGTCGGAAAGGGCGAGGGAGTCCAGCCAGGACGCGTCTCCTCCTGAGGAGGACTTTGTGGAAAGGAAGGCCTCCCGGAGCGCATCGCGAAGGGGGTGTGCGTAAGTACCGGCTTTGGTGGGAGCGCTGGCGCCCACGCCGGTTCCGGGCGCGCGGAACAAATCCTCCATGCGGTATTCTTCGTCGTAGCCGTTGGCGGCCGATGCCGTAGCTGCATCGTGCACTTCCTGCATGTGCTCCGCCTCCAGCGGGATGGTGGAGAGAAGCTTCGCAACCTGTTCCACGGAAATGGCTTCGGGTGCGGCTGCCGGGGTGCCGGGATGGATTTCCAGCCGGGTGCACTGCAGCGAGAAGACGCAGGACACAAGGAAAGAAAAAAGGAGTCTGTACTTCATATTCCAAAACTTTTTGCAAAGTACAGCATACTTATCCGTTTCAACAAAAATGAAACGGATAAGTGATAAAAAAGGCCTTGCAGCTATCTGCAGGGCCTATCGGGCGTAAAACACAAAGCGGTTTTTGTCGAAAAAATCGCTCGACGTTTCGCTTTGGGAAAAGCCGGAGCGGCGAAAGACCTCCGCCGTCTCCTTTCCGAGCATCTCGTTGATTTCCGTAAGCCCTTTCCCTTCCGGGGCCAGAAAACGCTCCGACCAGCGGGCGACGGCCCGGTAAAAGACGAGCGGGTCATCGTCCGGGACGAAGAGCGCCAGGGCCGGCTCGTAGTCCAGCACGTTGCGGTGCATCTGCGCCTTTTCCTTCTCCATTACGTAGGGAGGGTTGGAGACAATGAGGTCGAAGGGTCCGTATCCGAAATCCTGTTCCGGGTCCAGTACGTCGGCCTTCACGAAAGTGGGGGCCAGCGCCCCGCCATCTTTCAGCTCCTGGGCGAAGGACTGGCTGCGGGCCACTTCCAGGGCGGCGTCGGAAATATCCACGCCCACGACCTGCGTGCCGGGGACGGACAGGGCGATGCTCCAGGCGATGCAGCCGGAGCCTGTGCACAGGTCCAGGACGCGCACCGGAGCGGCCGACTTGCCGAAGGGGATGCGCATGCGGCGGCGCATATCGGCCAGCTTCACCGCCTCGCGGACGAGGAGTTCCGTCTCCGGGCGGGGGATGAGCACATCCGGGGTGACACGGAAGCGGCGGCCGAAAAAATCGGCCCGGCCCAGGACATACTGGATGGGCTCGCCGGCGGAGAGGCGGGACAAAGCCTCGGAGAGAGGCTGCTCGTCCTTCGCGTCGATGCGGTAATCCGGCTCTACGATGTGCGTGTAGCTTTTGGTGCCGATGAGCGCTTCACAGAGCATGAGCACGATGCTGCGCGCCTCGGCCGACGGATATAGCGGCTCCAGCGCGGCAACGCCCTGCCTGAGGAATTCAGAGAGCAGCATGCGCTACGCGTTTTCGATGATGGTGGTGAGGAAGTCCGTGATGGAAATGCCTGCGGCGCGCACCATCTTGGGCACCAGGGAGGCATTGGTCATGCCGGGGATGATATTCACCTCCAGGAAGTAAATGCCGTCGGCTGCGGCCAGGTAGTCCATGCGCACCAGGCCCTTGCAGCCCAGGCAGCGGTAGATGCTGGCGGTAATCTGCTGCACCTTGGCGGAAAGCTCTTCCGGAATCTGGGCGGGGCACACTTCCTGGCTGTGTCCGTTGTACTTGGCGTCGTAGTCGAACCAGTCGGTACCCTCAGGGATGATTTCAATGACGGGCAGGGTCTTGATGCCGGTGCCGTCGAAGTAGGCGGCGCAGGTGAGCTCATGCTCGCTCTTGACGGCGGCCTCCACGATGACGGTGGGGCCTTCCTTGAAGGCGAAGCGGACGGCCTCGGGCAGGTCCTCGGCCTTCTTTACCTTGGTGATACCGAAGCTGGAACCGCCGCCGGTGGGTTTCACGAACAGGGGCAGGCCCAGGCGTGCGACAGTCTTGGCGCAGAACTCTTCCACGTCATCTCCCTGGCGGACAAGGGCGTCAGGAGCCAGTTTGACGATGTCCGTTCCGCGCAGATAGCTCTTGCAGGAGTATTTGTCAAAGGCGACGGTGGTGACGAAGGCGCTGCAGGTGGAGTGCGGGATGTGGAGCATCTCCAGATATCCCTGCAGCAGGCCGGTCTCGCCGGGAGCGCCGTGCTGCATGATATAGGCGAAGTCGAACTTGATTTTCTCTCCCAGTACCATGACGGAGAAGTCGGACTTATCGACTTCGGGCTGGGCGCCCTCCGGGAAGGGTTGGCGCATGGAATTGGCCTTGCGCATGGCCACCAGCTTCCACTGACCGAAGCGGGCGAAGATTTCATAAACGTCGTAGCGGAATTCGTCGATGCGGGAAGCGGTGAACTCACCGCTGCGGCAGGACACCTCCCATTCCGACGAATCGCTGCCGTAAATCACAGCAATGGATTGATAACGGGACATTATTCGAAGTAATAGTTTTCCAAATCAGTTTTCTCGGGGGCCGGTTGTTCTCCCTCTTCCGAGGAGCACCAGGTTCCCCTCAGGTTCTCCGGAAACACGTCGGCTTCCGAAATTCCCAGGGTTCCGTCCTTCAGGACTTTTTTCATCCAGATACCCCAGATGGGAAGGGCCATGTTGGCGCCCTGGCCCAGGTTGGTATTGGCGAAGTGGACGTAGCGGTCTTCGGCGCCCACCCAGACGCCGGCGGTGATGGAAGGCGTATAGCCGATGAACCAGCCGTCGGAGTTGTCGTTGGTGGTACCGGTCTTGCCGGCGATTTCTCCCTTGAGGCCGTAGCGCAGGCGCAGCCGGATGGCCGTACCGCTGTCCACGACCGAGCGCATCATCTGGATCATCTCGGCGGTGGCACGCTGGGAGAGGGCCTCGCGGCGGCGGTCCGAGAACTGGCCCAGGATGTTGCCGTCACTGTCCTCGATGCGGGTGACGAAGACGGGAGCGGTATAGGTACCTCCGGAGGGGAAGGTGTTATAGGCCGTAACCATGTCGTAAACGGAGAGGTCCGCGGCACCCACGCAGAGGGAGACCACAGGGTCCACGAAGCCGCCGATTCCCATCTTGCGCATCATGGAGACCATGGAGGGCGCGCCCAGCTGCTTCATGAGGTAGGCCGATACGGAGTTGGAGCTGTGGGCGAGTCCCCAGGTGAGGTTGACCACCGTTCCGTCCGCATGCGGATCCTGCGGAGACCACGTCTCCTCCTCGTTGCCGGTGGCGATGACCACGGGCGAGTTGAGCACGGGATCGCAGGGCGTCATTCCCGACTCCATGGCCTGAGTATAGAGGAAAGGCTTGATGGTGGAGCCCACCTGGCGCTTGCCCTGGCGAACGTTGTCGTACTTGAAATAACGGTAGTCGGGACCGCCTACGTAGGCCTTGATGTGTCCGGTTCCCGGCTCGATGGCCATGAAGGCGGCCCGGAAGAAGGACTTGTAGTAGCGGATGGAATCGTTCGGGGTGAGGGTGGTATCCTTGTAGCCCGGGGCTTCCCAGGTGAAGACGCGCATCCTCACGGGCTCCTTGAAGGAAGCCTCGATTTCCGCCTCGGAGTGGCCGGAAGCCTTCATCATGCGGTGACGGTCGCTCCACTGGCGGGCCTGTTTCAGATTCTTCTCGATGACGGACTTGTCTGTGTCTGCCATGAAGGGAGGATTGCGGCGGTACCTGAGCTCCTTCCGGAAGGCGGGCTGGAGGTCGCGGCCGAGATGCTCGGAAATGGCCTCTTCCGCGTAACGCTGCATCTTGTAATTAATGGTAGTATAGATGCGCAGGCCGTCCCGGTCCAGGTCGTAGGGGGTGCCGTCGCTCTTGGTGTTCTTGTTGAGCCAGCCGTAAACGGGGTCGTCCGCCCAGAGGGTGGAATCCACCTGGTAGTCCTCGTAGAAGTAGTAGGAACTGCGCTTGGGCTTGGTGGCATTCATCGTGCGGCGCAGCATGTCCCGGAAATACGGGCCGATGCCGGTGGTCCGGTCTCCCTTGCGGGTAGCCAGCACGATGGGAAGCGCCTGGAGGGAATCGCACTCGGCGCGGGTGATGTAATCCATCTCTCGCATGCGGTCCAGCACCAGGTTGCGGCGGCGCATGGCGTTCTCCGGGTTGATGGCCGGGTTGTAGCGGGTGGGCTTGTTCACCATGCCCACCAGGACGGCGCTTTCCTCCGTGAGAAGTTCGGAAGGCTTCTTGCCGAAGAACTGGTTGGCGGCGGACGAGATGCCGTAAGAATTGGAGCCGAAGAAGATGGCGTTCAGGTACATGTCCACAATCTCTTCTTTGGTGTAGTTGCGCTCCAGTTTGATGGCGGTAATCCATTCCTTGAGCTTGATGAAGACCATCTTCACCTTGCCCACATGTTCCCCGCGGGGATACAGCGTCTTGGCCAGCTGCTGGGTGATGGTGGAACCGCCGCCCTGGGAGGAATCCCGGCTGAGGAGCGTCTTGAACAGCACGCGGCCCAGGGATTCCAGGTCCACGCCGGAGTGTTTGTAGAAACGCTTGTCTTCCGTGGCGACGGCGGCCTGTACCAGCGAAGGGGCCAGTTCCTCATAGCTGACGAAAGTACGGTTCTCTATATGATAGGTAGTAAGGATCTCTCCTTCCTCGGCGATTACCTGGGTGGCCAGTTTGGTATCCGGGTTTTCCAGCTGCTCGATGGAGGGGATATCGGCGAAGGCCCATACCAGAAGCAGCAGCACCAGAAGGGCGGCCACCGGAGTGACCAGCAGGACCCAACACCATTTTACGATTTTTTTCTTCAGAGCCTCATGCATAAGCCAAAAAAAGCTTGCTTGTACAAGACCTTAGGTCTTGCCAAAATTTAACCCACAAAATTAATCAGAAAATTTGGATTTATCCCCGATTTCTCCGTTACTTTGCAGAAAATTTGAAGGAATGACTGGAACGAATCTCGTGATTGTGGAGTCTCCCGGAAAGGTGAAGACCATTCAGCAATATTTGGGAAAAGATTACCTGGTGAAGGCCTCTATCGGGCACATCCGTGACCTGGAAGAACACAAGCTCAGCGTTGACGTGGCAAACGGTTTCAAGCCGGAATACGTCGTGCCCTCCGACAAGAAAAAGGTGGTCGGGGAGCTGAAGAAACTCGCCGGTGAAGCCCAGACTGTCTGGCTGGCTTCCGATGAAGACCGCGAGGGAGAGGCCATCTCCTGGCACCTTCGCGAGACGCTGGACCTGCCCCGGGAAAAGACCCGCCGCATCGTCTTCCACGAGATTACCAAACAAGCCATCCTGGAAGCCATCGAGCATCCCCGGGACATTGACATGAACCTGGTGAACGCCCAGCAGGCCCGCCGCGTGCTGGACCGTCTGGTAGGCTTCGAACTGTCTCCCATCCTGTGGCGCAAGATCCAGCCCAAGCTCTCCGCCGGCCGTGTGCAGAGCGTAGCCCTGCGCCTGATTGTGGACCGCGAGAAGGAAATCATGGCCTTCCGCCCGGAGCCTTACTATCGTGTGGAGGCCCTTTTCACCCCCGAGGGGTCATCGGCCACGGTCAAGGCCACCCTCGACACCCGCTTCGCGACGGAGCAGGAGGCTCGCCGTTTCCTGGAAGACAGCATCGGCGCGCATTATACGATTGAATCGGTGGAGAAGAAGGAGGGTACGCGCGTTCCCGCCGCCCCGTTCACTACCTCCACCCTGCAGCAGGAGGCTGCCCGCAAGCTCCGCTTCCCGGTTTCCACCACCATGCGCGTGGCGCAGGCCCTCTACGAGCGCGGTCTCATCACCTATATGCGTACGGACTCCACCAACCTTTCCAGCCTGGCTCTGGGCACGGCCAAGAAGTTCATCGTGGAGAACTACGGAGAACAATACTATCACTTCCGGAAATACCAGACCCGTTCCAAGGGAGCCCAGGAGGCCCACGAAGCCATCCGCCCTACCTATATAGAGAATGTCGGCATCGAAGGCACTCCGCAGGAGAAGAAACTCTATGAACTTATCTGGAAGCGCACCATCGCCTGTCAGATGACGGAGAGCCGCGTCATGAACACCACCCTGAAAGTGGCATCCGACAAGCGCTCCGAGAAATACGGAATCCAGTCCATGGAACTGCTCTTCGACGGCTTCATGAAGGTTTACCTGGAGGGACGCGACGAGGAAGAGCCCGCCGACAATGAAGAGGTGATGCTGCCGGAACTCCACAAGGGAGACCGCATGCTCGAATCGGGCGTGAGCGCACTGGGTAAATTCACCGCTCCGCCGGTCCGTTACTCCGAGGCCACGCTGGTGAAGAAGCTGGAAGAACTCGGCATCGGCCGTCCTTCCACTTATGCCGCCACGGTGGATACGCTTACCCGCGGCCGCGGCTACGTGGCCAAAGGAGACAAGGAAGGCCAGACCTTCCTGGTGACGAACCTTTCGCTCAAGGGCGGGGTCGTCAAGGCTTCCGAGAAGAAGGAGACGGTGGGGGCCGAAAAAGGCAAGCTGCTCCCGCAGGAGATCGGCGTCATCGTGACGGACTTCCTGGTGGGCAACTTCACCGACATCCTGGACTATGACTTCACGGCCAACGTGGAGTCGGACTTCGACGAGGTGGCCGAGGGAAAGAAGGCCTGGGCCGATACCATCGACGCGTTCTACAAGCCCTTCCACAAGCACGTGGACGAGGTGATGCAGGACCGCGGATACAGCAAGGTAACCCGTGAGATAGGTATCGCGCCGGACGGCGACAAAGTGATCGCCGCCTTCGGCAAGTTCGGCCCCTATGTGCAGAAGGGCGAGGGAGAACGCCGTCAGAGCGCTTCCCTGGGAAAAGGCCAACTGATTGAAACTATCACTTTGCAGGAAGCACTCAAATTGCTGGAGCTTCCCCGCGTCGTAGGCCAGCTGGAGGGGATTGACGTGGTGGCTACCCGCGGAAAATTCGGCCCGTACTTAAAATACGGAAGTAAAAATGTGAAACTTCCCCGTACGGCAGACCCTCTTACCGTTTCTTTGGAGGAGTGCACGGCGCTAATTCACGAAGCATCAGGGGAAAAGGCTGCCAATGCCTACATTGCCGAATTCGGTGACATAAAAGTAGTAAATGGAAGATACGGCCCCTACATCAAGCAGGGTGCTAACAATTTTAAAATTCCCAAGGGGACAGACGCAACAACCCTGTCAGAAGCTGATTGTCAGGCAATTATAGCACAATCTGAGCCTACAAAAAAATTTAGCAGGAAACGCACAAAATAAAATTTTTTTGTATATTTGCGGTGGTTAGTTTTAAAATGTAAGTTGTATGTCCAGTTACCACATTGACCCCGTGGATCAGAAAATCCTGTCTTACCTTGTCAAGAATGCCCGAATGCCCTTTCTGGAAATCGCCCGTGAATGCGGGGTTTCCGGTGCGGCCATCCATCAGCGCTACAAGCGTCTGGAGGCTGCCGGCGTCATCACCGGTTCCCGCTTGCAGGTAAAGCCGCAGGCCCTCGGTCTCAATGTGTGCGCCTTCGTCAGCATCACCCTTTCCGACAGTACCAAGTACTCGGAAGTAATTGCCAACTTGAAGAAAATTCCGGAAATCGTAGAGTGTCATTTCGTCACCGGAAAGTACGCCATCCTGGCAAAGCTCTACTGTCTGGATAACGACCACCTCATGGAGGTGCTCCTGAACACCATCCAGAAATTCCCCTACATCCAGTCCACGGATACCATGATCTCCCTCGACGAGCCCATCGAACGCCAGGTCTGGGTAAAGGACTTCAAAAGCACCAGCTATACGGGGAGGGATTAAGCACCCCGCCTCTATGATACCAAAACGCCTGGCCGTTTCCGACCAGGCGTTTTTTCGTGTGGGTATTCGAGTGAACTACTTCAGCACTTTCAGCTGAGCCTCGGCCTGGGCGGCGTATTTGGCGCTGCCGGCGAGTTTCTGGTAGTATTCCTTGGCGGTAGCCTTGTCGCCGGCCTTCTGGGCGGTGGCGGCGATGGTGAAGATGATGTCGTCTGCATCCTTGGCGCCGGGGTTGATTTCCAGATACTTCTTGTAAGCCTCGATGGCGCTGGCGCTCTTGCCGCTCTTGGTGTAGGCGCTGGCGATGAGCTTGTAGGCGTTGGCGCTCTCCACGTAGCTGTTGGATTTCTCCAGGGCCGCAATGGCGTCGGCGGCCTTGCCGCCCTTGAGCAGGGCCTGGCCCTGTTTCAGGTAAGTGTTGGAAAGGAGTTTGGCAGCCTGGGCTTCACCCATTTCGTTGGCCTTCTCGAGCGCCTCGATGGCGGCGGCGCTTTCACCGTTCTGCAGACGGGCCTGGCCCAGCAGCAGGAAGGCGGTGCCATCCTCGGGGGTGAGCTTGGTCACTTCCTCCAGGGCCACGGCGGCACCGGCGAAGTCTTTGGCCTTGAGCAGGGAGGAACCCTTGCGCATATACACGTTGGGAACGAGGGAGGCAGCTTCCTCGGCCACGGCGGCGATTTCGTATTCCGTAGCTACGGTCTTGGTCTCGGCAAGGGTGGTGAGGGCTGCGTCGTAGTTGCCTTCGTTGATCTGCTCCTTGGCGATGGACATGAGCACGCCGGGGATGGCTTCCTTGCACTTGATTACAAGTTCGGCCGCTTCTTCCCCTTCAATGGCCTGTGCCTTCTCCAGGGCGGAACGGAAGTAGGCGAGGGCTTCGGTCTTGTTGCTCTCAAGCGCCTGTGCACCGGCGTTGAATGCGTCAACGGCTTCGTTGTAATCCTGAGCGAAGGCCATGGTGGCGGCCAGCCCGAAGGCTGCAATAGCTGCGAATAACTTTTTCATCGTTTCGTGTTTATTTTTGGGTTATACTTTACTACTAGCACGTGAGTTGCAAAAATAGCAAAAATGTTTGTATTTTTGCATCACCTAGTGTCGAAAATGAGGATATTCTCACGCAAATATTTTGTCGTTAGCGTCTTAGCTTTCCTGCTTGGTTCAATAACCGTGCCTGCGGGGGCGCAGCTGCCTCCGCTCCCCATGGATCCGGCCATCCGGAAGGGTTCCCTTCCGTGCGGCGTCGCCTACTACATGGTCACCGCCCCTGCCGAAAAAGGATATGCGGAAGTCGCCATCGTCCAGCGGGACGAGCCTCTTTCCCAGGACAAGAAGGACGGCCTTGACGCCGGCTTTTTCGCCCGCATGGGCATAGCCCCCGGGCCGGAGGGTTTCGTCTCCGACGTGGACGGATCCACCGTGTACCGCTTCTCCCGCGTTCCCTTCTACAAGGGGGAGGTGCTGGACTCCACCCTCCTTTTCGCCTTCGCACGCGTGGCGGAATCCCGCGCCCAGCAGGCCGTCATCGTAAGCGGCGACATCGACGCCGTGGAATTGAAGAAGAAGATGGACATCTTCTCCATGCTGGTTCCGCGCATGTCGCTCAAGGACGTCCATCAGCCGGACTATGTTTGGGAACCCTCTCCCGCACCGGTCGTCCGTTCCTCGGCCGAAGGCCCTTCCGAGGTGGCCGTCACGTATGCATCGGCCCGCATTCCCTTTGAATTGATGAATACGGCGCAGGCCGTGGTGACGGGGCTCTTCGGGGAAGAATTCCAGGAGCTGCTGCGGCATCGGCTGGCCCGCAATCTCAAGGAGGCCGGCATCCCTTATGGGAAAATCGGATTCCGCGTGCTCGACAGCGAGGAGTATGGTGGCGACGAGCGCTACACCGTTTACGTGCGCGTGCAGCAGAAACACCTGGACCGCGCCATGAGCGTCGTGGCTACCACCCTTGGCGAAATGGATGCCTTCGGGGTGAGCGTCCCGGAGTTCGTGGAGGCCAAGCAGGTGCTTTCCCCGAGGCTCCGCCGTCGCGGCATGTCCGTCCCCGGGGCCGATGAATATGTCACCCGCTGTGTGGCCAACTTCCTCTATGGAGCCCATCTGGCCCCGAACGCAGAGCCGCTCCGCTATTTCTCCCGAAAGAATGTCCCCGACAGCACGGAGGCCCGTCTGTTCAACAGCTTTTCGGGCGCCCTCCTGAATGGGCTCAGCTGCTTCACCCTCGAGTACTTCGGCGCGCCGGATTCCCTGGATCACGACGACGCCCTGTTCTACTATAACCTGGCCTACTTGTACGGATCTGTTGCCAAGTCCGGCAAGGATTACCGCTGGCACAGTGCGGACACGTCCGCTCTCCAGTCCGCCTGCCCCCGGGTGAAGCTGCGGTCGGAGAAGACCGAACCCGTTACGGGCGGCTCCATCTGGACGTTTACCAACGGCATGCGTGTCGTGTTCCGGCAGGTGAAGGGTTCCGGCACCTTCAGCTATGCCCTGCAGCTCAATGGAGGCCTGGCCCAGATTCCCGGCCTTAAGGAGGGGGAAGGCGGTTATATCGGCCCTCTTCTTTCCCTGTACGATGTGGCGGGCATTTCGGCGGCCTCCTTCCGTGACATCATGGCCTCCAACGGCATTTCCATGGAGGCGAAGGTTTCACTCAACAGCATGGATATCAGCGGCAGCGCGCCCTCGGACCGGCTGTCCCTGCTGCTGAAGTCCCTTCTGTCCATCGCCAACCGGCGCTCGCCGGATCCGGCGGAATTCCAGGCCTATGTGCGGCAGCAGAGGCTCTGCGGGGAAGACCTTCCCGCGGCGCTTTACCATCGGCTCAATCCTTCCTATGCATACAGTCCCTATAAACTGGAAAGCGCCCTCACGGAGGAAACCCTGCAGAAGGCTGTTCACTATTACGACGAGCGTTTCTCCCGCCTCAACGACGGCGTGCTCATCCTTTCGGGAGACCTCTCTCCCGAGGGCGTGAAGCGTCTGCTGCAGCGATATCTGGGCGGGTTCCGGACCCTGCGCGGAACGGCTCCCCGCAGGCCTGTGGATATGCATACGCTCAGTGGCGTTTCCACCGTGAACGGGACGGCTGGCGCTCCCGGTTTCTACCTGCTCATGGATACTGCTTACGCCATGACCACCGAGCATCTCTATACGGCGCAGGTGGCCGTTGAGGCGCTGAGGGATGCCCTGGCGCGGCGGTTGGCTCCGTATGGGGTGGGCGCGCAGGTGCAACTCCTGTATTGCGTTCAGCCACAGGAGCGTTTCCAGGTGCTCGTGAGCTGCCCTTCGGCTCCCATCGAGGCGCTTCCGGCCGTCCGTGCGGCCATTTCAGGCGTGAGCTTCGATGACACGGACCTTGGTGTATGGAAGGAGCAGGTGACGGCACGGGTCCGCGGCGACATGGCCACTCCGGACGGCTTCGTGGATATCCTGCTGGCGCGCTATTCCGTGAACAAAGACGTGGTCACCCGTTTCCGGGAGGCCATCGGCAATATGACGGCGGCCCAGGTGAAGGACTTCCTGAAGGCCCTTTCCGAAGGCGGCCGCATCGAATACATTTCCCATGAGTAAACGAAAAGATTTCGGAACCATCATAGAGATAGGGGACATTCTGGTCTCCGAGGACGTTATTTTGGAATATTTTGCCTGCGACTATCCGGTCTGCAAGGGAAAATGCTGCATCGTCGGAGACAGTGGAGCCCCTTTGAAAGAGGAAGAACTGGAGCCGCTGGAAGTCAATTATCCCATCTACAGCCCCCTCATGCGGGAGGAAGGCCGCGCAGCGGTGGATGCCAAGGGATTCTTTGAAATCGACCGGGACGGGGATCTGGTCACTCCCCTGGTGGAAGGCAGCGAGGAATGCGCTTTCTGCCATTTCGCCGAGGACGGCAGCTGCATGTGCTCCATAGAGAAGCAGTTCTGCCAGGGGAAAGGAAACTTCCACAAGCCCATTTCCTGCTCCCTGTACCCGATCCGCGTGGTGGACCTGGGCGGCGGCAAAGTGGGCCTGAACCTGCACCGCTGGGACATCTGCAAGGACGCCTTTGAAAAAGGGCGCCGCGAAGGAATCCGTGTGTACGAATTCCTCCGCGGGCCATTGGTTGAGGCTTACGGTGAGGAGTTTTATTCGGCCTTGTCGGAAGCGGCCAGGATGCTCATTGCCTCTTCGTAATCGTTTTCATTCACTTTCACTTCGATGGGCTTTGCAAGCGACAGGGAAGGGTAGGAGGAGTCTGCGCCGAACACGCCGGCGGGGATTCCGTTCTGTTCCAGCAGGGTTACGCACATTTCGGCCTGCATTTTCTCGTTGAATCTGGCAACGGTCTTGAATCCTTGAGAATCATTCATAACGGTTCAGTTTATGGTCGATGGACATAGCTACCCGTGCGATGTCGCGGCTCAGGCCTTCTGCCTGAAAACCGCCTAGCACGGGGGAAACGGTCACAGTGTCTTCCCACAGGCGCGCGGCCCGGTTCACGACACTGCGCAGGTGATAGCGACGGCTGCCGTCCTCTCCTTCGCCGGCTTTGATATAGCCCCGGGCTTCCATGGCCTGTTCCACGGAGTCCCAGAGCTGGGAAGGGTCTCCCGTTGAGGGAATGACGCGCTTTCCGTAGCCGAAGAGGGGATAGATGGCCGCCATGACGGCGAAGATACCCAGGATGAGCCAGATGGATTCCCATCCTTTCCTGAAGGCCAGGGCTACATCCAGGGGAATCATGCCGGCGAGCATGAGAATGCCCACCAGCACGGTAAAAATCAGCGTAAGCTGAATGAGATATTTGAAAGCTCTTCTGAGATAGGTCATATCAGTTGTCGGATAATTTCGTCTGATACAAAGAAGTGGTCTTCCGGAATGCGGTAACGCCGGCCCACTTTTATCAGCGCTCCTTCCTGAAGCAACTGCGCCACGCTCCCGGGAATGCAGTTGGCCTGGAGGAATTCTTCATCAACGCCCCTCGAGGTGCGAAGGGCCAGCATCAGGGTTTCCACTTTCTCGTCCTCGACGCTCAGGGATTCCTCCGAGTGGCCGTAGCCGTCCAGGGTGGACTCGTTCCAGCTGCGCCCCTTCCCGCTGAAGGAATGGGCTGCCGGACCCAGGCCGATATAAGGCCGGCGCTGCCAGTAGCCGCTGTTGTGGATGGCCTCGTAGCCGGGCTTGGCAAAGTTGGAAATCTCGTAGTGGTTGTACCCGGCTTTCCCCAGCTTGCGGCACAGCAGGTCGTACTGGGCGCGGCAAACATCGTCGGGGGCTTCCTCGTATTCTCCGTTTTCCAGCCGCATGGCCAGCACGCTGTCTCCCTCCACCGTGAGCTGATAGCAGGAAATGTGCTCCGGATCCAGGGCCAGGGCCTGGTCGATGGTCTTTTCCCAGACGGTGTCCGAGAGGTTGCTCAGGCCGAAGATAAGGTCTATGCTCACGTTGTGGAAGCCGGCTTCCCGTACGAGGCGGAAGGCCTGGATGGCGCGCGCGGCGTCGTGCCGGCGGTTCATCCAGCGGAGCAGTTCGTCGTCAAAAGACTGGATGCCCATGCTCAGGCGGTTCACGCCCAGCTGCCGGAGGCTTTCCAGGTAGGGGAGACCCTTTTCTGCAATGTCTTCCGGATTGGCTTCCAGGGTAAATTCTTCGTAGGGGCCGCCCGCGCCGCATTCTTCCAGGGTGAGGAGGATGCGGGAGAGATCCCCCAGCGGCAGCACGGAGGGCGTGCCGCCGCCGAAGTACAGGGTGTTGGGCTCTCCTTTCAGTTCCTTCCTGCGCCGGCGGATTTCCGCGCAAACCTGCTCGGTGAATGGACCGTAAAGCTGCTCCTGAGCGATTTCCGAGTAGAAATCACAGTAGGTGCAAAAGCTTTTGCAGAAAGGGACGTGGATGTAAATCATACTAACGGAGCATGCATTCCGCGCGTCCGAGGAGGGCTTGCTGCGTGTACACCTCCAGGGTATAGACGCCCTTTACGAATTCACCGGTGTCGTTGATGTAGATGGACATGTCCACCTCGGAGCCTTCGTAGTCCACTTCGCGGGAGGCGGTAGCCTGCAGGGTTTCCCCACCCACTTCGAATCCTACGGACTCGTTGTTCATCAGGAGCACGCCATCCGGGTCTTTCACGCGGACATACACGCGCACGGGACCCCGGTCTGCCAGAGAGTTCTCCACCAGGGAGAGGTTGGCGATCATGTAGCGTACGCGGCTGTGGCGGTCTCCCTGCTTGTCGTTGCCGTAGTAACCGGCGAGAGAGATGGCGCGGGCCCGCAGCACCTTGCCTGCCGTCACCTGGGAGGAGAGGTTCTCCACCTGGGCGCTGAGCTCTTCGTTGGCGCGGCGGCTTTCCGCGGCTTCGCGGCGGGCGGCCGCTGCATCGGCGGTGAGCCGCTTGTTCAGG
This sequence comes from Bacteroidales bacterium, assembly GCA_016288055.1. Lineage (GTDB taxonomy): Bacteria > Bacteroidota > Bacteroidia > Bacteroidales > UBA932 > Cryptobacteroides. The sequence goes on along the minus strand of JAEEXZ010000032.1, from coordinate 8,933 downwards.
GTGTTGAGGGAGTCAATCTGGACGATGTAGCCCTTCATGATGGTGCGCAGGGTGCCCAGTTCTTTCTCGTACTGACGGATTTTGGCGCGGTTGGTAGCCTGCGTCTTATTCAGTTTCTCGATGAGCATGGCCACCTGTTCGCGGGAGGTATCCAGCTGATGGTTGATGTTTTCGTAGTCTGAACTGAGGGAAGAGAAGTCTTCCTGAAGGGCGACCATTTGCTGGGCCAGTTCGGCCTTCTCGCCTTCCAGCTGGTTCACCAGGGTACTGCGCTGATACAGCATGTATCCCAGGATGCAGGCAAGGACGACGGCCACTACGGCCAGGATGGTCATAATGGTCTTGGGTCCTTTCTTTTCCTTTCTTTCACGCTCTTGGCGTTCAATTCTTTCGAGCGGGTCTTCAGTCATAGCTTACAGGTTTTTAATTCATACAAATATACTATATTTGTGCAAATATCGTACTATGGGAACAATCTTTTCCGGCCGTGTGGATGCCTTGCGCGGCCTTATGCGCGAAAATGAGTGGGACATCGTGATCCTCACGGGCAGTGATCCGCACGGCAGTGAATACCCCGCGGAACGCTGGAAACAGGTGCCCTGGCTGTCCGGTTTTACCGGCGAAGCGGGGGATCTTGTGGTCACCCGGGACCATGCCGGACTCTGGACGGACACGCGTTATTTCATCCAGGCCGTGCATCAGCTGGAAGGCAGTGGAATCGTGCTCCACAAGATGCGTGTTCCGGAGCAGGTTCCCATTCCGGAATGGATTGCGTCCCTGGGCATGGACGAGCCCGTGATTGCTGTCGATGGCCTTTGCCAGAGCGTCGCGGCTATCGCGGCGCTGCAGGCGGCGGTGCCGTCGGCCCGGATTGTCCCGGTGCCGGATCTGATCGGCCCGCTCTGGACCGACCGCCCCGCCATCCCCGTCTCGCCCGTCATCACGCTGGGCGAAGACCTCGTGGGGGAGAGCCGCGAAGCCAAAATCGGCCGTCTGCGCAAATGGCTGGTCCTCCAGGGGGCCGATGCCATCCTTCTCCCTTCCCTTGATCAGATCGCCTGGCTCCTGAATGTTCGTGGGGCCGATATCGCCTACAACCCTGTAGTCATCTCCTACCTCCTTGTCACCCTGGACGAAATCCTCTGGTTCGTGCGGAAGGATGCTTACCGGGATCCCGACTCGGAGACCGCCGCCAGCTTCGATGAGCTGGAGGCCGACGGTGTCCGGATCCGGGATTACGACGAGGTGGAATTTGTCCTTTCCTCCCTCTACGGAAACGGCGTGGACCGTATCTGCGTGGACCCTTCCGAACTGAACTGTTCCCTCCGCGGGGCCATCGAGGAAGGCGACCGCGTTCCGGACGTGCTGGAAGTCAATTCTCCCGTGGCGCTGTGGAAAGCCCTGAAGAATCCCGTTGAAATCGATGGAATGCGCGAGGCGCACCTGGAAGACGGCCTGGTGATGGAGCAGTTCCTGTACTGGCTCTCCCGCAATGCGGGCCGCGTGAACGAGTGGGAGGCTGCCTGTGAACTGGGCCGGCTGCGCGCCACCGTCTCCGGATATCGGGGAGACAGCTTCGAGACGATATCGGCCTATGGGCCCGGCGCGGCGCTGCCGCATTATATCACGCCCCGGGAGGGCTCCGCGTTGCTCCAGGCGCACGGACTCTATTTGGTGGACTCCGGCGGACAGTACCTGTTCGGCACCACTGACATCACGCGGACGGTTCCGCTCGGCCCGTGTACGGCCCTGGAACGGGAGGATTACACGCTGGCGCTGAAGGGCCATATCGGCCTTGCGATGGCGGTGTTCCCGCGCGGAACGGCCGGCTGCCAGATCGACGCCCTGGCCCGTGAACCGCTCTGGCGCGCCATGCGTAACTTCGGCCACGGAACCGGACACGGCGTGGGCTTCTTCCTCAATGTGCATGAAGGCCCGCAGGACATTCGCCAGAACTTCAACCGGCAGGCGCTGGAGCCTGGCATGATCGTCTCCGACGAGCCCGGCCTCTACCGCGAAGGCATGCACGGCGTCCGGCACGAAAACCTGCTTCTGGTGCGTCCGGTGGGGGACAACGAGTTCGGCTCGTTCATCGGCTTCGAGACGCTTACCCTCTGCCACTTCGACACCTCCTGCCTGGAGATCTCGCTCCTCTCGGCCGACGAGCGCGACTGGCTCAACGCCTACAACGCCCGCGTCTGCGAGGTCCTCTCCCCGCGCCTCCCCGCCCCCGTCGCCGCCTGGCTCTTCGCCCAGACCCGGCCGGTTTAGCGCCCATCTTGCCCGGTTTCAGCGCTGGCACCCTCGGCCCGTGCCATCGGTGCGCGAATGCCGTTTTTGCTAAAGATCTCATTATCAGCTAAAAACGAAATCTCCTCCCGCCGTTTTGAATGGGAGGAGATTTGATAAACAGTTGGTTATCAATAATATAGCAAAAACGGTCAAAGTTAAATGTTTATTGTTTGTTATTCTTCCTGACGTTTCCGAACTTCGCAATATGAAGAACAGGAGATTTATAAGGGATATTTTGAGCCACTGTTACCAACGTTCGGCCGACGGGGGTGTCTTGTTTTATTCCCGTATGGATCACCTTGTCTATTTCACGCTGTATTGCGTTCTGGCCAGGGAATATGATATCCAGGTATTGTCCCTGTGTCAGATGCCGGATCACGTCCACGATTCCGTCGTGGCAAAGTCCAAGTCGGACCTGGTGAAATTCAAGAGGGAACTTAACAGTCGTTTTGCAAAGCTATACAACGATTTTTGTGGAACGTCCGGGCAGGTGTTTGATTCTCCTTTCGGCAGCGCCCCCAAGCAAGGACCAAAAGCTGCCAGGTCCAATCTAATCTACGTCGCTAATAATCCGGTAGAAAGGCAGTTGGTTCGGTTCGCCGAGGAGTATCGATGGAACTACCTGGCCTATTTTATCGCACCGTTCCCTTTTTCAAAAGAGATTGTGATCCGTCGCTCGTCGAAGGCTCTCAGAATTGCTGTGAAAGCAGTCCGGGCTCAGTTCAAAGCCGGGCTTCCAATGAACTATACATTGCTGAAACGTCTATCGAAAGAATTATCCGCATACGAAGTCGATCAACTAACCGACTTCATCATATCAACCTACAACGTTATCGATTACAAGGCGGCCATCCGTTTCTTTGACGATTTCCCGGACATGATGAAGTCCATCCATTCCAATACCGGAAGTGAGTATGATCTCAATGAGGTCTTCCTGGGAAAGACGGACAAGCCTTATGCGACCATGACTCACATCCTAATGGAGCAGTGTGGTTTTGACGATATCCATCAGATCCTGTCCCTGAGCAAAGAGCGAAAACAGGAACTCTATACCATCCTGCGGAAGCACACCGACGTCATGGATGAGCAAATCTTCCGGTATCTCCATATTCCTTACACGGTTGTGCGCTAGTCTGGTACGAAGGCACCATCGGCCTGTTTTTGCTAATTCGCTCATTATTAGCCGATAAAGAAATCTCCTCCGGGCGAAAACGACCGGAGGAGATTGCATAAAACACTGATAATTAAGCGGTTGGCGAAACGGCGCGGCGGCGTGGCAGCGTGGCTGCGGGGGAGCGCCCTCCGCTTACTTGGCGGACTCGGCCAGGATGTTTTCGAGCTGTTCGCGGTCCATGTTGCCTTCCAGGGACATGAAGGTGAACTCGTCGCCATCCTTGGTGGTGAGGATGATGGAGCTGACCGTCTTACCGTTGCCGTTGGTGAACAGGCGGGTGACTTCTCCGTTGTCCTTTGCCTCGAAAAGCAGTTCGTACTTCTTGCCGTCGATCATGTGGCGGACTTCGGCGTAGAGCTTGTCGGCCACGGTGGCGTCTTCAATATCCAGCAGGTAGAAGCCGGAGAGGTTCTTGACGATGGGCGTGAGGTTGACCTTCTCACCGTTTTGGGCTTCCATGTCCATGTCGGGCAGTTTGCCGATCATGCGGAACATGGCGGGGGAGACATACACGGCGGAGACGCCCTTGAGGTCGGAGTATTTGTTGTACAGTTCCTTGGCGTTCTGGCCGAATGCGCTGACGGCGACAAGGAGGGATGCGATTATGATAATGAGCTTTTTCATTTCCAATAAGTTACTTTGTTAAACTCGGTTTCTTTCTGTTCTATGAGTTCAGCGCCACGGGAAACGGCATCTCCCATGCGGCTGAAAGCCTGCTCGACGGCGGCGTAGGCCAGGTACGGGTCCGTGAACGTGTCCTCGGGTTCCGGTGTACGCAGCAGGGCGGTAAGGCCGATGCCTGCTACCACAGCCACGGAGGCAGCGATGCTCCAGATGGCGACCGGACGGCGCTGGGGAAGGCGGACCTTGAAGTCCTCCGGCACGGGGATGCTTTCATCGGCCCCGATGCGGTCCCAGTCGGCCGCGGTGAGTTTTTCTATGTCTTGGATGCGTTTCATAGGCGTTGTTTGAGTTTTTTGCGGGCCAGGCTCACCTGGACCCTGATGTTAAGAGGACTGAGGCCTGTTTTTCGGGCGATTTCTTCGTAGGTCAAGCCTTTGAAGAACCGGAGCTGAAGCAGTTTCTTCTGCGTGGGGGGAAGGTCCTCGATGAACGCTTTCACTTCCTTCAGCCTTTCCCGGTTTTCCAGTGCTTCGTCGGGCGGAGCTTCCAGGGCAACGGCCTCATCAGGCTCTTCCGTGGGCCGGGCCCTCCGGATGCGGTCGATGCAGAGGTTCTTCAGCAGCATCGTTCCGTAGGCCGATGGATTCTGTACCATCTCCAGGTGGTCCCTCAGGTTCCACAGCTTCAGGTAAAGCTCTTGGACGGCGTCCTTGGCATCGGCCTCGCTTTCCAGCATATAGAAGGCCATGCGGTAGAACCGGTTCTGGAGAGGAATCCATTCGGTATGGAACGCATGCTCAGTCATTGGCGAGTGCCATTAGCTGTTCTGTGTCCAGGGAGCCCCGCACAACGATGAGGGTACCGTCCGGGTCGAAGAGGATGCAGTCCTTCAGGCTGCCGTTGCAGTCTTCGGCGTAAATGCTCAGTTTGCTGCCCTCGTCCTTGGCTTCCAGGATCAGCTCCATGCCGTCCAGAATCGTGCGGACCTTGCTCACGAACCGGGCCTTGATCTCCTCGCCGGCATCCTCAAAATTCAGGATGCAGATGCGGCGGATCTTGTCGAAGGCGTGCAGGGCGGCACGGTCTTCCTCGTCCAGGTCGGAATCGCTTAATGCAAAGGTCCTCATCAGCGAGAGCCCCAGCGGGCCGAAGGAAACGGATTCGAAGCCGTCGTTATGCCTGTACTGGTTGATAAGCGTCTGTACTTTTGCCGGCTTCCCGGCCCAAAGGAGGGCCGTGATGAATAATAGGATAAGTGTGATGGTAATCTTTTTCATGTCAATCTTCAAGCGCTTGCAAACATAAGACGCAAAAACCCCTGAGATGTTAAAAACAAATCAGGGGAATTTTCATTAAAGGCTGAAATTGCGGCTGGCGAATGGCAGGGAAGTGCCGAGAGCCGTATGCCAGTATTCCCACGTGTGACCGCCGTCCCGGACGCGCAGTTCGCTGTGGATACCGGCCGCTTTCATCTTCAGGTGCAGGTCCACCGAGAGGGGAAGGAGCGCATCGTCGTCCCCGCAGTCCAGGTACCAGCAGACGGTCTGCAGCCGGCCGATGGTCTGGGTATCGGCGTTGGCGACAAAGTCGATGGCCGAGTGGGCGCGGACGCTCTGGTCCGTGATGACCAGCTTGCTGCCGGCGCGGTCGGTGCCGCGTACTTCGCGGTGCTTGTTGTCCAGCCAGGCGCTCATGCCATAGGCGCTGGAGAACATGTCGGGGTGACGCTGGGCATAGACGATGGAACCGCCGCCGCCCATGGACAGGCCCATGATGGCACGCCGGCCCTTGCAGCCGCCGCAGTTGTATTTCTTTTCGGCCGCAGGAAGGAACTCCTCGAAGAAGAAGTCCTCGTAAGGCCAGTTCTCTACATTGAAGTACCCGTTCTGATAGCCGTGCACGTCGTTGTCGCCGGCATTGGGCATGATGATGACGGCCGGGACCATCTCGCCGCTGGCGATCAGAAGGTCTGCCACATCTTTCATGCGACCGGTGCCGGCCCAGTTGGAATAGTCTCCGTAAAGGCCGTGTAGCAGATAGATGACGGGGTAGCTCTCCGTAACCTTGTAACCGGCCGGGAGATAGACATTATACTTTTGGGTGCAGCCGAGCTTTGCGCTCTCGATGCTGTCCGTGACAATCTTGGAGGGCTGGGCCGATGCCGCCGTAAGCGCAAAGGCCAGCGTAAGGAAAAGCAGGAGTGTTTTTTTCATGGGTTAGGGGTGTACAAGCGTGCCGACTTTCTCCCCGGAGAGAAGTCTGGTGAGATTGCCGGTCGCGTTCATGTCGAAGACGATGATGGGCATCTTGCCGTCGGAGCACAGGGCGTAGGCCGTCTGGTCCATGACCTTCAGGTGCTTGGAGATGGCCTCGTCGAAGCTGAGCTCGTCGTATTTGACGGCCGAAGGGTCCTTCTCCGGATCTGCGGTATAGACCCCGTCCACGCGGGTGCCTTTCAGGAGGGCATCGGCCCCGATCTCGAGGGCCCTTAACGCCGCGCCGCTGTCGGTGGTGAAGAAGGGGTTGCCGGTGCCGCCGGCGATGAGGACCACGCCGCCGCGCTCCAGGACCTTGACGGCCTCGTCGCGCATATAGTATTTGGCGTACGGCTCCATAGGGGTGGAGGTGAACACCACGGATTCCACGCCTTCCGCCTTGATGAACATGCTCAGAGCCAGGGAATTGATGACCGTTGCCAGCATTCCCATTTTATCTCCGTCCACGCGGTCGAAACCCTTTCCTACTCCCTGGAGGCCGCGGAAAATGTTACCGCCGCCGTTGACGATGGCAATCTGAAGGCCGGCCTTGGCTGCCGCCGCGACCTCCTTCGCATACTTTTCCAACCATTCCGTATCCAGGCCCTTTCCGGCGGGACCGCCGAGGCTTTCGCCGCTGAGTTTGAGTAAAACGCGTTTGTACATGAAAATTCGTGGTTAAATAATGTAACAAAAGTATCGAAATATTGGGAAACTTCCAAGAAAGATTCCTATATTTGCATACTTGAAACAAACCTGACTTATTTGTAATGGCTAATTTTTTAACCTCCTCCATCGGCAAGAAGTTTATCCAGAGCGTCAGCGGCGCTTTCCTTATCATCTTCCTGCTCCTGCACGGCACCATTAATTTCTTCTCCGTCCTCGATTCCCTTCACGGGAACTTCGGCAAGGTGGCAGACGACGCCTTCCCTTACACCCACGGAGACGGCTGGTTCCAGCTGGGCTGCGACTTCATGTCCTCCCCCTTCATCAAACTTATGGTTCCCGTCCTGGCCCTCGGTTTTGTGATCCACATCGTATATGGCTGCTGGCTCAGCTACGAGAACATCAAGAAGCGTGGCGGTGTCAAGCGTTACGAGGTTGCCTCCAAGGCCAAGTCCGACAGCTGGAGCGCCAAGAACATGGCCGTTCTCGGAATCATCATCCTGGGTCTGCTGGCTTTCCACCTCACCCATTTCTGGGCAAAGATGCAGCTGCAGGAATTCATGGGTAACGAGGCAGAGAATCCTTACTATCTGCTCATGGCCACCTTCCGTAACCCGGTTGTGCTCGGCTGCTACATCATTTGGTTCATCGCCCTGTTCCTGCACCTCAATCACGGTTTCTGGAGCATGTTCCAGACCATCGGCTGGAATAACAAGAAGTGGCTGGGACGCCTCAAGGTCATCGGCACCATCGTAGCCGCCCTCATCGTCCTGATGTTTGTGGCCACCGCCGTTAACGCCTACATTGAGGCCCACTGCGTAACCGCCTCCGCCCAGTGGACGGAAGCCATTATTGCAAAATTTTAATTAATCGCTTGCATTTGTCATTTCGATTGTTCATCTTTGCATCAACATGAGAAAGAACAACAATAACTGGTGGCGCACTTGCAGTCTCAATCTGTAAGTCGCTTCGCCGTATAGTTATACCAGAATAGAAAAAGGCCTGCTGACTTACAGCAGGCCTTTTTTTGTGCCGTCCTGTGAGTACAAGGTAATAATCACTAAAAACATAAATACCATGAAACAGAAAAAGTACATGCTCCCGGAGAGCGAGATTCCCACTCATTTCTTCAACATCCAGGCTGTGATGCCCCACAAGCCCATGCCTTTCCTGCATCCGGCCACCCGGCAGCCCCTGAAGCCCGAAGACCTCTATCCCATCTTCTGCAAGGCCTGCGCCGACCAGGAACTGAACCAGACCGACGAGTGGATCCCCATCCCCGAACCCGTCCGCGAGCAGTACGCCGCCTACCGCTGCACCCCGCTGGTGCGCGCCTATGAACTGGAGAAGGCACTAGGCACTCCGGCCCACATCTACTTCAAGAACGAGAGCTTTTCGCCTGCCGGCAGCCACAAGCTGAACAGCGCCATCGCCCAGGCCTACTACGCCAAGGAGCAGGGCGTCACCAACCTGACCACTGAGACCGGTGCCGGCCAGTGGGGTGGCGCCCTCAGCTATGCCACCAAGAAGTTCGGCATCGACTGCGCCGTGTACATGGTGAAGGTGAGCTATGAGCAGAAGCCCTTCCGCCGCAGCATCATGCAGACCTTCGGCGCCGCCGTCACTCCTTCCCCTTCCATGAGCACCCGTGCCGGCAAGGACATCCTCACGGCCAACCCCAACGACCGCGGCTCCCTGGGCTGCGCCATCTCCGAGGCCATTGAACTGGCCATGAGCACTCCCAACTGCAAGTACGCCCTCGGCTCCGTGCTCAACCATGTGTGCCTGCACCAGACGGTCATCGGCCTGGAGGCCGAGAAGCAGATGGCTCTTACGGGCGAGTACCCCGACATCGTGATCGCCTGCTTCGGCGGCGGCTCCAACTTCTGCGGCCTGGCCCTTCCGTTCATGCGCCACAAGAT
>JAEEXZ010000082.1 GCA_016288055.1 Bacteroidales bacterium | reverse complement strand
GCCACCTCGATCTGGACCATGCGGGGCACGAAGGGCTTGAAGTCCTCGCGGGGCTCGGGGATGGTCTTGAGCATTTCACCCATGATGTGCAGACGACCCTGACGGGCCTGCTCCAGGGCTTTCTCCAGTACTTCGTAGGACAGGCCGTCCACCTTGATATCCATCTGGGTGGCGGTGATACCGTCCTTGGTACCGGTTACCTTGAAGTCCATGTCGCCGAGGTGATCCTCGTCACCGAGGATATCGGTGAGGATGGCGTAGCGCTCGTTGGGGTTGGTCTCGTCGGTGATCAGGCCCATGGCCACACCGGCCACCGGCTTCTTGATCTTGACGCCGGCATCCATCAGGGCCAGGCAGCCGCCGCAGACGGAAGCCATGGAAGAGGAACCGTTGGATTCCAGGATATCGGAAACTACGCGTACGGCGTAGGGGAATTCGGGAGCCGTGGGGATCACGGGCTTGAGGGCACGCATGGCAAGGTTGCCATGGCCGATTTCGCGGCGGCCGGTGCTGCGCTGAGGTTTGGCCTCACCGGTAGCGAACGGAGGGAAGTTGTAGTGCAGGACAAACTGCTGGTCGTCCTGGATAAGGACTTCGTCCATCTCCTTCATGTCCATCTTGGTACCGAGGGTGACGGTAGCGAGGGACTGGGTTTCACCACGAGTGAAGATGGCGCTGCCGTGTGCGCAGGGCAGGTAGTCCACTTCGCACCAGATGGGGCGCACTTCGTTGGTGGCACGGCCGTCGAGGCGTTTGCCCTCGTCCAGCACCAGGTTGCGCATGGCTTCTTTCTCCACGTCGTGGTAGTAGCGGTCGATCATGGCGCCCTTCAGCTCCAGATCCTCCTCGGAGAACTGGGCCTTGAACTCGTCGCGGATGGCGTTGAAGCCGTCCTCGCGCTCGTGCTTGGGCTTGGCGCTTGCGGCCAGCTCGTAGCACTTCTTGTAGCAGGCCTCGTGGACGGCGGTCTTGAGGGCCTCGTCCTCCTCGTCGTGAGGATAGTCGCGCTTGTTCACGTCGGTGCCGAGCTCCTTCATGAGCTCTTTCTGCACGCGGCAGTGCTTCTTGATTTCTTCGTGGGCGAACTTGATGGCCTCGAGCATGTCGTGCTCGGAAACCTCGTTCATTTCGCCTTCCACCATCATGATGTTCTCCTCGGTGGCGGCGACCATCAGGTCGAGGTCTGCGCGCTTGTTGTCTTCGAAACCGGGGTTGATCACGAACTTGCCGTCAATGCGGGAAACGCGCACCTCGGAAACGGGACCGCCGAAGGGCAGGTCGCTGGAAGCGAGGGCGGCCGATGCGGCCAGGCCGGCGAGGGCATCCGGCTGGATGTCTTTCTCGGCGGAGATCAGCATTACGTTGACGAAAACCTCCAGGTGGAAGTCGGAGGGCCACAGCGGACGGATGGGACGGTCCACCAGGCGGGCGATCAGTACCTCATAGTCGGAGGGACGGCTCTCCCTTTTCAGGAAACCGCCGGGGAAACGGCCGGCAGCGTAGTATTTTTCACGGTAATCCACGGTAAGGGGCATGAAATCGGTGCCCTCTTTCACTTCAGTGGCGCAGGTAACGGTGGCCAGCAGCATGGTGCCACCCATTTTGACAACGGCAGAACCGGCGGCCTGTTTGGCCAGTTTGCCGGTCTCGATCTCGATTACCCGTCCGTCGGGTAATTCAATGGTCTTCTTGATAATGTTCATTTCTTCTATTGTTTCGTCTATTTCGTCTGTCCCCCTATGGGACTTTTTTACTAAAAAAGGGGTAGGATGCCTTGCATCCGTACCCCCGTTTTTTCCTATCCTGATGCTTATCGGCGGAGACCCAGCTCCTTCACGATAGCGCGGTATCTCTCAATGTCAATCTTCTGAAGGTAGTTCAGGAGCTGACGGCGCTTGCTGACCAGGCGAAGAAGGCTGCGGCGCGTTACCACGTCTTTCTTGTTCTTCTTCACGTGCTCAGTCAGGTGAGCGATACGGTAGGAAAATAAAGCAACCTGACTCTCAGGAGAGCCGGTGTCCTTATTGGACTTTCCGTACTTCGCGAAAATCTCTTGCTTTTTCTCAGGCTGTAAATATTCTGCCATTGTGCAATGAGTTTTGGTTTGTTATTGAATTGCGGGACCTTCCCGCAAAAAAGCTTGCAAATTTAGTCAATTATTTTTGATTTGCCAAATTTTTCAGGGCGGCCTCCAGCGCCTTCCAGTGTTCGTCGGACATCCGGCTGGGGCTGAGGAAGCATACGCCGGTGGCACCGGCCTTCAGGGAGTTGGCAATGGCGGTCTCCATCTCCTCCGGGGTGATGCCCCTGTCCTTGAGTGAGCGGGGCTGGCCCGGGTGCTGCCAGCTTTCGCTGATGCTAAGGCCGCTCATGATGGGGGTATGGCCGGCCGCCTCCACTTCTTCTGCCACTACGGAAGTCAGCCAGTCAAGGTCTTCCTCATAATATTCATGGTAATTCATGGGGAAGAACATGTCCACCACCCACTGGTTCCACTGCTGGCGCACCATGTGCTCTGCATAGGAAATGGGGCCGGGGAACACGTCCACGCTCACTTTCTTGCCCACCTCGTGGATGGCGCGGGCCATCCTGTCCACGAACAGGGTGAGCTGGTCGCAGCGGAACTGGGCCCATTCGGCCACTTTTTCCGGCTTTTCTTCCTTCCGGATGTCAATGCCGGTCTGCGTCAGGAAGGTCTCCACGCAGCGGTCGCAGTAGCAGTAGTCTGCCGGCGGATATTCTTCGTGATTGTCCTCGAGGCCGAATTCTTCGCTGAGGGCTCTGGCCAGGATGACATCCGGGTAGCGGATGAAATCCAGCCGCACATAGTCCACGTCCGGGATGGCGGCAATTTCCAGGTATTGTTGTTTCAGGAATTCCTGCACATCCGGGTTGGCCGGGTCCAGGAAACGGTAGTTGGCCACATAGCTGGGGTGCTGGTCGGAACTTTCGCCCAGGCGGTTCACCGCGTACCATTCGTGCGGCAGACCCTTGCGAAGCATGGAGGGAATCCATGCGTGGTACTCCAGCCCTTCGGCATGGGCGAGGGCCGATGCCTTCCGCACCTGCTCCAGGCTCCTTGTCTCGATGCAGACGCCAGTGATGCCATGGCTTTTCCAGGACTGGAAGCAGTGCTGGAGGGAGTCCATATCCATGTTGTCGCTGATGATCTGCCAAACGTAAACGGGAATCTGGGTATTGGGACGGGAACAGGCCGCCATGAGAAGGACGGCAGCGATGGAAAGATGGAAAATGTTTTTGATACGCATAAGCCGCAAATATAGTTCAAAACCTTTAATTGTCCAATTTTTTGTATCTTTGCCTAAACAAAACACATTAAAAATGAAGATCGGTATTTGCAACGACCACGCTGGCGTGGATTATAAGTTCAAGCTTGTAAGGATGCTCCGTAACCGGGGCATTGAAGTAGTTAACTTCGGAACGGACACCACCGACAGCGTGGATTATCCGGATTTCGCCCACAAGCTGGCCGAGGCCGTTGAAAGCGGTGCGGTGGACAAAGGAATCGCCCTGTGCGGCACCGGAAACGGCATGGCCATGACGCTGAACAAGCATCAGGGCATCCGTGCTGGACTGGCCTGGGGAAGCGCCATCGGCAAGCTTGTCTCCCAGCACAACAATGCCAATGTCCTGGTGCTGCCGGCGCGCTTCATCAGCTACGCCATGGCATCGGCCACGGTCCGCGCCTGGCTGGAGACTCCCTTCGAGGGAGGCCGTCACCTCAAGCGCATCGACAAAATCCCCTGCAAATGAGTTTTTACGTTCCCCGCAGCGGCGAGGTTCTTTCCCACGACGTAGCCGACTATCCGGACGGCATCGTTCTTCCCATCGATAAGCCTTATCGGTGGACATCGGCCGACGTCATCCGCAAACTTAAGTGGAAGGCCATCCGTCACTTCGGCAAGAAAAACCTGAAGGTGGGTCACGCCGGCACGCTGGATCCGCTGGCTACCGGCATCCTGCTGGTGTGTATCGGCGACGCCTGCAAAAAGGCCCAGATGCTTCAGGACCACGACAAAGAGTACATCGCCGGCATCCGTTTCGGCGCCACTACCCCTTCCTATGACCTGGAGAAGGAGGTGGACCGCCGTTTTCCCTTCGAGCACATATCGGCCGCCTCCATCTGCGCCGTCCTTCCCTCCTTCCTGGGCGAGCAGGAGCAGGTTGCGCCCCTTTTCAGCGCCAAGAGCGTTGACGGCGTGCGCGCCTACGAATTGGCCCGCAAGCTCTATCGCTCCGGCCGTACCGACGAGCTTGACGCCACGGCGCTGGACTCCCTCCAGCGTAACAAGATCAACATTTCTGAATTAGAATTGTTGTCGTATGATTCAGAGGAGGCATTCTCCTCCGAACCTTCCGGGGCTTTGCCCCTCGAGAATGCCTCCTCTGAATCCTCCGCTTCAAATCGTATTCATGTAACTGACACCTCAGGGTTGGGCCTGCCGGAGGCTTCTGTCCGGATTGCCTGCTCCAAAGGGACTTACATTCGCGCTTTTGCCCGCGACCTGGGGGAGGCCCTCGGCTCCGGCGCGCACCTTTCCAGCCTCGTCCGCTCCCGCAGCGGCGACTTCCGCATCTCCGACGCCCTCTCCCTCGACGCCGCCCTCTCCCTCTTTGACCAGCTGTAGCGCATCTCTCTGACTCTCATCGCTTTACACATCCACGGGTGCACCTGGCGGTGCACCCGACAATTCATAATCCGTTGTAGGATAAACACTTGCGCATCAGGCGGGATGCGTGCTCCAGGAGGCCGTTGGAATTGTGCGTGGAATCCGCTAAATTTGCAGATTCAAATCGCTATATAAATGGAAAGAAGAACCCGCGTTAGATTTGCCCCGTCGCCCACCGGTCCCCTGCATATGGGCGGTGTAAGGACGGCACTTTATAATTACCTGTACGCCAA
>JAEEXZ010000031.1 GCA_016288055.1 Bacteroidales bacterium | reverse complement strand
TCAAGTTCCAGCACGGCAACTGCCCTTATCTGGAGGTCAATGCCGACGGTATCGGCAACATCCTCCGGGGGCACACCTTCGAGCTGACGGGCGGCTACACCGCAACGCCGGACGCCACCGGGCAGCAACACATGTACGGGCCGTCAGCCAGCGCCGAGCCATGGTCACCCTTCCTTTTCAGCGAAGAACACATGAGTGTTCTCTGCATCCCGTCAGACGCGAACAGAACCCGCGCCGCACGATATACCAAGAGTCTCCTTGTCAATCCCTACGGAAACCAGGAACCGTTCACCAACATGAACTTCTGTCCCTTTGTCTTTAGCAACAATCCTAAAGCCACTCAGGGAACTTGGTTTCGGAAGAATGATTATACGTTTTATTTTGATCCGGCGGGACAAGATGATGGACCGTTCCATAATCCAAAAGACAAACAGCATTTAGATGATCAAAAACTATTTGTAGTACACATAGTCGCGAAGTGGTATTGGGAAGAATAACAACACAAGAAAGCGGGAAGGTGTCAAACCCTCCCGCTTTAAATTTCTCTTTAAAAGTCATTTTGTGGCCCATGTTCACCTTGCCGAATTAGATTAGAATGTCCATCTCCTCGATGATAAAGATAGTAATACCTATCCACATCAGCCTTAACGTGAATAACCGCCATATAAAACATAGCTCCCCCAAAAGCATAAAGATTTGCCTTTACTCCGACAAAAGCACTTACATCTTTATTTACTTCCTTCACATCTGGCCAATCGTAATCTTCAGCCTTATAAACATTGTATTTGTTAATTGCATCATTATACCTATTTCCAAAATATTTCCACTCGCTCTGAAAATCAACTATATTACGAAAAGATGCATTCTCCGGCTCAAAACCATAAAATGATATATCGTGCGAGTATCCAGTCTCACCAATTATATTCCCTCTTTCATCGAACAAAGTAGTTCTATCCCAGTCATTATTATCTTCATAGAAGTAAAAATCATTCTCGGTTTCCCGCTCGGCCACTTCGCCGCTGGCGTTGTAGTAATACGGCTCCGTACAGATGGGGATAGGCTTGGTCTTGAAATGGGAGATCGTGATGACGTCGTCCACGCAGCTGTCCGTCTCGCGGATGTACTTGTACCAGAGGAACTTCACGCCGGTGATGTCCACGCACTCCTTCGCGGACACGCGGAAGGAACGCTCGCAACGGTCGGTTCCCTCCCCGTTCCAGACCAGGATGCGCGCGGGGCCATCGGCCTTGTACTCCAGCACGTAGGTGCGGTCGTCCACGCGCGTCACGGACACGTGCTCGGGCTTGTCGGACTTGACGTTCACGTCCTCGGTGGCCTTCAGGGTCACTTCGTTGTACTTGGTCACGCAGAGCTCCTTGATGGATTCCTCGCCGTTATCCGTCACGCCGGCCGCATCCACGGTCCAGGTGTACGTCTTGCTCTGGCGCACCTCAGTCAGCGATACGTCAAAGGGCTTGGAGACAATCGTCTTCTCTTCGGGATTATGGGGAGCGTCGGGGTCATTCTTGTGACATCCCGCCACGAGCAGGGCAACCACGGCCACCGCCAGTACGATAGGTGTAAGTCTTTGTGGTTTCATATTCCAAATATACCAACAACTTCCCTAATAATCAATACCCTAACTTACCAACCCTGCCCGTTTTCGTCAAATAATTGACTTTGCGCAATTTACGCAATTTCCTGTATGCATAAACGACTACAGCAAATTGCGCATTTCGCCGATTATCAAGCAGTTAACGAAAACGCACTATTCGGTACCAAATTTGAAGCGATTCCGCCGATGCAAAAGATTCTCGCATACCTTCTCCTACTTGCAGCTATCCTCCTTCCGGGGACGGCTGCGGCGCAGGATGTCGTTACGGGAGAAGATATCGTGGCCTATGCCCGTACGTTCAAGGGCACGCCCTATAAACTGGGTGCCATGGGCCCCAAGGCCTTCGACTGCTCCAGCTATACACGCTATGTGTACAAGCACTTCGGCTATGACCTGACGGCCTACAGCGCAGTTCAGCTAAGGGAAGGACGGCCCGTCAACAGCTACCGGGAACTGCAGAAAGGAGATTTGGTGTTCTTTGGGAAACGGGCGGGGGTGCGTGCCATCGGCCATGTGGGCATCGTCGTCAGTGTGGACCGGGAAAAGGGCAGCTTCACCTTCATCCACGCTTCCGTTTCGCAGGGCGTGGTGGAACAGACGTCCTCCCACCCCTACTTCATGATGCGCTACATCGGCGCGCGGCGCATCCTTCCGGACGAGTAGTAACTACTCGACGAGCCAGCCGTGCCTCAGGCCGATAGTAGCATCTTCTTTGAAATAGATGGTGTAATCGGCATAGGTATCCTCAGATTTAAGACAATTGGGGATGGTTTGCGGATCAAGAAAAGTAAGGGACCGGGAGCTCACCATGGTGCCAGGGTCCCCTATTATATCTCCGTTCTTATTGAAGCGATACCCCACGTAGCTGAAACGGAATGCGAAGGTCTGCGGCGCTTCCAGCTCAGACAGAACCAGGCCCTCTTTCAAGGCAATGCTGAAGCGAGCTCCCATTTCGCAGGGGAAGGAATAACTGGTAAACTTTTTTTCAACCTTCAGGTCATGGATCTGCTCAGAGGTGACAGTACCGTCTTCATTGAGGAATTCAAACGTAACGTCGAACAGGGAAAACGTGTTCTCCGAGAATTTGAACTCACACTCTACACATGCGCCCACGGGAGTGGTGTCTTCTTCCACCTCAGGCTCCGACGGATTATCCTTATGGCAGGCCGTAAAAGCTAAAGTGCAGCATAGAGCCGCTGCAAGCATCTGAATAGTTCTTTTCATACGAGCAAAAGTAAATTTGCGCAAAAATGGCAAAAACGCGCAATTTTAGCGCGAGCCAAAAGTAAATTTGCGCAAAAACGGCAAAAACGCGCAAATTTCAGTAACAACAGTGCTCTGCAGGAGCACCAACTTAGTGGAGGTGAGCGGACTCGAACCGCTGTCCAAACGTCGCACCAGGCGGCTTTCTACATGCTTATCTTTCCTTTGGTTGTAGGGGAAGCCCTGCCGGAAAGCGGGCGAAGCGTCCCTTAGCCTTTAAGTCTTAGCCGGATTTAGAGGCGTCCTCCGGAGCGGCCTCAAATGGATGATACCCCTTGATCGGCCCTTAAGAGGCGGAAAGGCCGAGGGATACTCGTCGGCCGCGCAACCTTGGCGCGGCGGATTAAGCTAATTGGACTTGGCCGAATTAGGCAGCGAGTGCATAGTTGTTGTTGGCAACTGATTTTTCGGAGTCTGAGATTTACGGGCAAGGCTCCCACGCCCGACATGCTTACCGTCCGACATCAGCGCTGTCAAAACCAAAACACCCCCGTCAAACGAATACGCAAAGGTACAAAGATTATTTTATATCTTTGCACCATGAAAACTAAAAACTTACTGATTACCCTAACCCTGCTGCTCTTCTCGCTGGCCGCCTGCCAGAAGGAACCGGTGTCTGCCGTGGACCCGCTCCCCTTCCCCATGGACGCCAACAAAGACCGCAGCGTTGCCCCGGGAGACGATTTCTATCAGTTCTGCAACGGCAGCTGGTTAAGCCAGACTCCCAAACCGGACAGCTATCCCATCGGAGGCCTCTACAACGCCACCCCCGCTATGGACCGGCGCCTGGAAGAGCTCAAACAGAACAACCCGCAGATCGGGCACTTCTTCAAAATGAAGGAGGAAATGTTTGACCACGAAGAAGCCTCCCTCCAATACATCAGTGAGCAAAAAGCCAAATTAAAGAAACCCGCCAGCAAGGAAGAAGCCTTCCGCACCATCGGGCAGATGCTCAAAGACGGCGTGCCCACCATCGCGCAGCTCACCTTCATCTCCCTGAACGGCAAGGTCATCCTCGTCCTCTACCCCTACCAGCCCAGCGTCTTCAACCCCGAAAATCTGGTGCCCGCCGTCACCAAGGCAGACCAATCCTCCCCGCTCAAGTGGATTGCCGACGGAATGGGCGTAGAGATGGACAACATCTACTATGACCCGGCCCTGGATGAAGAACTGAACACCCTCGACGTGGACCTTCTCTACCGCCTTATGCAGGCCGGTTGGGACGACTTTGAGCTTTACGCGAAGCCGAAGCCCTCAGAGATCGACGCCAGCATGCTGGAAGCCATAGCCCGCAACCTCATCAACTATCCCCTCTCCTACTACTTTGCGCAGGAATACCTTTCCCCCGCCATCAAGGAAAAATACCTGGACCTGACCCAGATGATCCGGGACACCTTCCGCGAGCGTCTGCAGAGAGTGGACTGGATGAGCGAAACCACCCGTAACAACGCCCTGAAAAAGCTGGATGCCATGAAACTCCTGGTCGCATACCCGGACCAGTGGTACATGGACTGCATCCCGGACATCACCGGCTGCAAGACCTTCGTGGAAGTGGCCCACCGCCTGAGCGCCGCCAACATGCTCCTGCTCACCAAACTGGCAGGAACGGACGACTTCTTCACCGAGATGCTCCTCTACTGCACGCAGACCGGTCCGGACGAATTCAGGCAGCATGACCTGCTCATGGTAAACGCCATGTATTATGCAGAACTCAACAGCATCGCCATCTATCCGGCCGCCCTGCTGCCGCCTGTAGTCCGCGAGAACGTCACCAGCGCCATGGACTTTGCCATCTTCACCGTCATCGGCCATGAAATCACGCATGGCTTCGACTCCGAAGGCTCCAGATACGACGAACTGGGCAACCTGCGCGAATGGTGGACCGTGGCAGACCGCATGGCCTTTGAAGACCGCCAGCAGCAGCTCATCCGCTGTTACGACCATCTGGCCTTGGACCCCATTAACCATCCCGGCATCATGACCAACGGCAGCCGTACCCTCGTCGAAAACATTGCAGACCTGGGCGGTTTCCTTACCGCGCTGGACGCCTATAAGAAATACCTCACCCGGAACGGCTTCACCGGAGAAACCTACAACGAGCAGCTGCGCAAGTTCTACGAATGTTACGCAGAGTTCTGGTGCATCCAGTACAGTGACCATTACTGGGACATCCTGATCAACCGGGACGTCCACTCCGCAGCCCGCGCCCGCGTCAACGGCGTGGTCATGAATACTGACCTCTGGTATGACCTCTACAAGGTAAACCGCAACAACATCCTTTATCTTCCCCCGACACAAAGGACTGTAATTTGGTAATACCGCCTGCGACAAGAGCACAACAGGCGAACCCGCCGGCCCCGACAACCCCCCCGTTGCCACCAGCGCCGACTGGGAATAACTACCCGAACAGCGTTTCTTTTAAGATTTCTGAAACGGAAGGGTGCGGGAAGATAACAGACTTGAGCGCTTCCACGGAAAGGTCTTTGTCGATAGCCACGCATGCGGCGGAAATCACCTCGGAGCAGGGATTGCCCAGCATGTGCACACCGACCACGACGCCTTCACTGACAAGAATCTTGCAAAGCCCCTCTCCCCTTTCATTTTCGGCCACGAACCGGCCGGAATAGGCCATCGGCAGGCGAAGGACCTCAACGGCAATTCCCTTGGCCGCGGCTTCTTCCTCGGTGAGGCCCACCCCGGCGACCTCCGGATTGGTATAGACCACCCCCGGAACGGCATTATAGCGCATCCGGTCCTCGCGGCCCAGAATGGTGTTCACAGCCACCTCGCCTTCGCGGGAAGCGGTGTGCGCCAGCATGGAGAAGCCCGTCACGTCGCCGGCCGCATACATCCCCGGAACCGAAGTGCGCATCTGAGCGTCCACCTTGATGCCGAAAGGACGTCCCGCCGCATTCAGCGCGAGTTCCACGCCCACATTCTCAAGGCCGATACCGTCCACCACAGCCCTGCGCCCCACCGAGACCAGGATGCGGTCTCCCGCGACGCGAGACTCCGTGCCATCGGCCGTCTGGAAGACCACCTCGTTACCCTCGACGGCCGTCACCCGGCAGCCCAGATGGAAGCGGACGCCCTTCTTTTCATACTGGGCCTGCAGCATCGAGCTGATTTCCCCGTCCATGGGGCCGAGGATCTTGGGCATCATCTCCACCACCGTCACCTCCGTGCCCAGCGAATTGAAGAAGCTGGCGAACTCCATGCCGATAACCCCGCCGCCGATGACAACCAGACGCTGAGGCTTTTCCGGAAGAAGAAGGATTTCGCGGCTGGTCATGACCGTGGAACCCAGCCCTTCGCGAAGACCCGGGATAGGCGGAACGACCGCCTCGGAGCCCGTGCAGACCAGCACGTTTGAGGCCGAATATGTTTCGCTCCCGGCGGAGAGGACAAAGCCATCGGCGCCTTTGGAGACGAGGGAAGCATGCTCACGGACCACTTCAACGGAAGCGTTGCGCATCTGCACACGGACCCCGCCCACCAGCTTTTTCACCACTTTTTCCTTGCGCTTGAAAACCACGCCGAGATCCAGCGAAGCATCCTGCACCATAACGCCATATTTATCCGAATGACAGGCGTGTTCGTACATCTTGGCGCTGTAAAGGAGGGTTTTGGTGGGGATGCAGCCCTCGTTCAGGCACACACCGCCCAGCTCATTCTTCTCAAAGAGGACGACGGAAAGTCCGGCACGGCCAGCGCGGCCGGCGGCCACATATCCGGCGGGCCCGCCGCCGATGATAGCAAGGTCAAAGCTCATGGTTAAATGATTTATTTCAAGATCAGTTCCTGGATGAAACCGACCGTTTTATTGTCACTGGTAAAAAGGGGATCCTGCTCAAGGAACGCATTCATCTTCTCCACAAGGAGGTCCCGCTGCAGGAACAGCTGGCTGCGGACCACCGAAGAGCTGAGCGTAATATACAGCTTACCGCCGCGGAAGAAGCGCCGAAGCGTGTAGGGAGCGGCGCCGGAACAGGCATCCCAGGCGGCGGAGATGCGCTGCGTATTGAGTCCCACAGCGATTTTCATGGACTTGATGTACTGGGCCACGATCTCCTCCATGCCCACGGCCTCTTTCCTGTGTAGATGCGTAGCCATTATCCGATTCTGGTAAATACGCCGCCGACGGCGTTGAAATAAGCGCGGTCCTCCGTGATGCGGTCCACGATACCGGAGAGCCGCTGCTGGTCCGTGTCCGTGATGAAAATCTGGCCGAAATCCTTGCCCGCCACCATGCCGATGAGGTTGGAAATGCGGCCGAGGTCCAGCTTGTCGAAGACGTCGTCCAGCAGGAGCATGGGAGCGAACCCGTAGGAACGCTTCATGATTTCATATTGGGCGAACTTGAGCGCCACCAGGAAAGACTTCTGCTGTCCCTGGGAACCGGCGCGGCGGATGGGACGGCCGTCCATGGTAAAGAGGAAGTCGTCCCGCTGGACGCCGGAGGAAGTGTATCTCAACTGAAAGTCCCGCTCCCGGTGAGCCGCAAAAACATCTGTAAGAGAAGCATTTGCCAAATCTGATTTATACTCGATGGAAACACTCTCCCCACCTCCGGAAATAAGGCGGTAATAGGACTCCACAACAGGACGCAGGTCCTGGACAAGCTGCGCGCGGCACTCGAAAATCTTCCGGGCGTGGGAATCCATCCGGGCATCCAGCACGTCGAGCAGGGCTGCGTCCGGAGCATAGTCCTTGAGCATTTTGTTGCGCTGGGCCAGCAGACGGTTGTAGGCCTGCACGGCAGCCATGTACTCCCGGTCCATCTGGGAAAGCACCGCGTTGGAAAGGCGGCGGCGCTCCTCGCCGGAATCGCTCACCAGGGCCGAATCTCCGGGAGAGACCATAACAACGGGCAGCACGCCGATGTGCTCGCCCATGCGCGTGTAAGGCTTGTCGTCCCTCGAGAGCTTCTTCTCCCCTTCCCGCACCTGAATGGAGAAGCGGCTTTCCAGCCCGTTTTCCATAGAATAGGTACCGCCGATGGCAAAGCCCTCCGTCCCGTACCGGAAATTGTAGCGGTCCGGGGCCGGGAAGGCGCTCTTGGTCATGGAAAGGTAGTAAATGGCGTCGATGAGGTTGGTCTTTCCCTCTCCATTGTTCCCGCTGATACAGTTCACGTTCGGGCTGAAAGAGAGTTCCTGGAATACGATGTTCCGGAAATCCTGGACGACGATTTTTCTTAGGTTGGGCATAAGAAAAGGCTTCTTTCTTGGATTGCAAATATATAATATTTTTTGTAAATTTGCGGGCTCATTCGCTAATTAGAAACAATTACAATATGGCTAAAATTACAAAAACTGAAGAAGAAGTGCGTCAGCAGAATGTAGCTGAGGCCGTCTCCAAAACCGAATTGTTCTTCAAGCAGTACGGTAAATTCATTTACAGCTGCGTTTTCGCCGTCCTGGCCATCGCCCTCATCGTCCTGCTGTACAACCACCTGTACCTGCAGCCCAAGAAAGTCCAGGCTACCGACGAGATGATCAAGGCAGAGCAGTGGTTCTCCGCCGGCGAGTATGAGCTTGCCCTCAACGGAGACGGAAACAGCCTCGGTTTTGCCGACATCCTCAATCAGTACGGTTCCAAAGCTGGTGAGGCCATCTACCTCTATACCGGTATCTGCCAGCTGCAGACCGGCGCCTTTGAGGAAGCCCTCGCTTCCCTGAAGAAGTACAACGGCGAGGATCCCATCCTCCTGTCCCGCGCCCAGGCCTGCACCGGTGACGCTTATGTAGAGCTGGAACAGTACGACAAGGCCATCGCCTGCTACGAGAAGGCCGCCGCCACCGTTGACAACGCCCTTGCCGCCGCCTACCTCCTGAAGGCCGGCATCGCCGCCGAAGCCAATGGAGACAACGCCAAGGCACTCAGCTTCTACAAGACCATCAAGGACCAGTGGGGCAACGCTCCCGAGGCCATGGAAATTGACAAGTACATCACCCGCATCGAAACTGCAGAGTAATTTATGGGAAGAGCATTTGAGTTCCGCAAAGAGCGGAAAATGAAGCGCTGGGGCCACATGGCCAAAACGTTCACCAAACTGGGTAAAGAAATCACCATCGCCGTGAAGCAGGGCGGCGCCGAGGTTACCGGCAACCCCCGTCTCCGCGCCCTCATCGCCGAGGCCAAGAGCGAGCAGATGCCCAAGGAGAATATCGAGCGCGCCATCAAGAAGGCCACCGAGGCCAAATCCGGTGACTTCAAGGAAATCATCTACGAAGGCTTCGGTCCTTTCGGCATCGCCTACCTCGTAGAAGCCGCCACCGATAACAACACCCGCACCGTCGCCAACGTACGCAGCTACTTCACCAAGTGCGGAGGTTCCCTCCAGACCAGCGGCAGCGTCGCCTTCATGTTCGACCACAAGTGCGTCTTCCGTCTCAAGGAAGACCCCGCCAAGCCCATCGACGTAGAAGAGCTTGAACTCGAACTCATCGACTTCGGCGCCGAAGAAGTATTCAAACAGGAAGTGGAGGACGAAGACGAGAACGTGACCGTAGAAATCACCATCTACGGAGACTACACCGCCTACGGCCAAATCCAGAAATACATTGAGGAAAAAGGCTACGAGCTCATCTCCGGTGGTTTCGAGCAGATTCCCAACGTGGACCTCAAGGAAGTTACCGCCGAGCAACGCGCAACGCTGGACAAGCTCACCGGCATGCTCGAGGACGACGAGGACGTAACCAACGTTTACACCACCCTCGCTCCCGAAGCCGAATAAGCCTCTCCGCAAATACCTTAAAAGAAAGCCCGCTGCCGGGCTTTTTTTTTTGCTCGTTTTTCCATAGCTTTGTAAGAGTAATAAAAGCCGATGACAGAAAAACACACATATCGCGTAGCCGGCTTCCGCTTCACCGTAGAGGGTCCCATGCCGGAAGCACGGAACCTTGCCCCTTTCCTCACCGAGAGCGAAGAGGGAGAGCACCTTTTCACACTACGTATCCAGGATACACTTCCGCTCGAAACCGTTACCCCGTACTTCACCACCGACGACGGCCCCGGCTTCCCCGAGATATCCATCGGCCATTGTCCCGACGGCCATCTCCGCTTCAGCGTCAAGCCGCTGCCCAGCCGTCCCGTCGCCGCGGTGATCAGAATGTCAGCGGACTTCCGGGAGGCCGGGATTGTCTTCGCCTCCGAGGCAGACCGTTCCTTCGCGCTCAATAACGCGCTCATGCTGCTGTTCACTTTCACATCGGCCCACAAAGGGGTGCTGGAGATGCATTCCTCCGTGGTGATGTGCGAAGGGAAAGGCTACCTCTTCCTGGGAAAGAGCGGCACTGGGAAAAGCACCCACAGCAGTCTGTGGCTCAAGCACATCCCCGGCACCGAACTTCTCAACGACGACAACCCCATCCTGCGCCTGATGCCGGACGGAAGCGCCCGCGTGTATGGCAGTCCCTGGAGCGGCAAGACGCCCTGCTACAAGAACAAGGACGTGCCGGCCGGCGCCGTCGTGCGCATCCGCCAGGCTCCCTTCAACAAGATTGAAAGGCTGGGAGCCGTTCAGGCATACGCATCCCTGATGACATCGGCCTCCAGTTTCCGTCCCTTCAGCGAACTCGCCGACGGCTGGCACCACACGCTCGAGGGGCTTGCCGCCAGCCTCCCCAGCTACACGCTGGACTGCCTGCCGGACCAGGCCGCAGCAGAGCTCTGTCACAAAACCGTCTGCCATGGATAAGCGCATCGTTCCCAATGAAATCATCCTGGAGGATGTCGCGGCCCTTGCGGCCGAGGGACGGGAGGTTACGATCAAGCCCCTCGGAAACAGCATGCTGCCCTTTATCCGCGGCGGAAAAGACAACGTACGGCTGCAGAAAAAGCCCAGCGTCGCCGTGGGAGACATCATCCTTGTACGCCTTCCCGGTCCGCGCTATGTGCTGCACCGCCTCATCCGCAAGGAAGGCGACCGCCTCACCCTCATGGGAGACGGCAACATCTCCGGGACGGAATCCTGCCGCGAGGAAGATGTACTGGGAACCGTAGTCGCCATCGAACGCGGCAGGCGCGTCATCGTCCCCGGAAACGGCTTGTGGTGGAAGCGCCTCCACCCCGTCAGAAGATACATTTTAGCAATATACAGAAGACTTTTCATATGAAAATCAAAGAAGGATTCATCCTCCGTCAGATTTGCGGAGAATATGTGGTCGTAGGTGAAGGACTGGCTCAGGTCAACTTCAATAAAATGCTGTCGCTCAATGAGTCGGCCGCATACCTTTGGAAGGCCGTCCAGGGCAAGGAATTCACTGCAGAGGACCTTGTGAAACTCCTGCTGGACCAGTACGAGGTGAGCGAAGAGGTCGCCGCGCGCGACGTGGAAAAACTCCTCGCCATCTGGGTGGAGCAAGGCGTAGCCGAATAAGTCGATGAAAAAGCTGGGAGAATGCCTGAGGGCCCTTTGGGGCATGTCCGCGCCGATAAGGTGGCGGCAGGCCGTGAGCGTGGCCATCGGCCTTGTGCGCATCGCGGCTTCCCTCGGCTTCGTGTGGGCCAGCAAATTCCTCGTGGACATCGCAACCGGCGTGCGGGACGTTTCCATCGGCCCGGGCATCGGAATCTTCGCGGGCGTGCTGGCGCTGCAGCTGGCCACCGTCGTCCTGGCCAACTGGTGGGATGCCTACAACATGGTCAAGACGCAGAACCTCCTGAGAAAGAGCCTCTTCGCGCATGTCATGAAGAGCCGATGGGACGGCCGCGAGCGTTTCCTCTCCGGAGACACCGTCAACCGCCTGGAGGAGGATATCAGAGTGGTGTCGGACCTTCTCACCGACCGCCTGCCGGGCCTCGCGATTACGCTGGTCCAGCTGATTGCGGCCAGCGCCTACCTGCTCATACTCTCCCCCGGCCTGCTGTGGGTCCTGCTGGTCCTGATGGCCAGCACGGTCTTCGGCTCCAAGCTCTTTTTCAGGCAGTTGCGCCAGCTCATGGCATCCATCCGCAGCCGGGAAAGCGAACTGCAGCAGCTCATGCAGGAAAGCCTGCAACACCGGGTGCTCGTCCTCACGCTCACCAACGTGGAACGCGTGCTGGAAAAGTTCGGCTGGCTGCAGGCCGATGTAGAGCGCAGCACCCGCAAACGCCTCAACTATAACGCCGTCGCCCGCGGCCTTATGTTCTTCGGCTTCCAGGCCGGCCACGCCACCGCCTTCCTCTGGGGCGTGTTCGGAATCAAAGCCGGAACCGTAACCTACGGCACCATGACCGCCTTCCTGCAGCTGGTGGGCCAGGTGCAGCGTCCTATCGCAGAACTGGGACGGCAGATTCCCGCCCTCATCCAGGCCATCACCTCCATCGAGCGCCTCATGGAACTGCAGGAACTGGAACAGGAACCCGCCGAGGAACCCCGGCGCATCAAAGGGGCCCCGGCAATCATCGTGGAACACCTTTCCTACACGTATCCCGGAACACGGGAGCCCGTCCTGGAAGACCTCTGCTGCGAGTTCCCTGCCGGCGAGATGACAGTCATCGCCGGTCCTACGGGCATAGGAAAAAGCACGCTTATCCGCCTTGTCCTGGGACTTTTGAAACCGGACAGCGGCTCGGTCACCGTGGGCGGTTTCCCGGCCGGCAGCGCGCTGCGGGAGAACTTCATGTACATTCCGCAGGGGAATTCCCTGCTTTCGGGCACCATCCGTTCCAACCTGCTGCTGGCAGAACCGTCGGCCAGCGACGAAGACATCAAAACCGCCCTCACGACGGCCATGGCCCTTTTTGTCTATGACCTTCCCGACGGTCTGGACACGCCCTGCGGCGAGACGGGCTCCGGCCTTTCCGAAGGGCAGGCACAGCGTATCGCCATCGCCCGCGCCCTGCTCCGGCCCGGCGGCGTGCTCATCCTGGACGAATCCACGTCGGCCCTGGACCCCGAAACGGAAAGACAACTGCTGGAGAACCTCCACCGGGAATACCATGGAAACAAGACCGTCCTGTTCATCTCCCACCGGGAGGCCGCTCTCCGCTACGCAGACAATACCGTAACCATCACGCACTGACTATGAAGAAAATGCTTGCGAGCTTCACGGCCCTCCTGCTGGCCGCCACGCTCCTTCAGGCCCAACCGTCGGCCCGCCTGGACGAGATTTCCATCGACGCCCGCGCCAGTTTCCACCAGGACTGGACACCGGGGGAACATAACACCCATTTCCAGGGGGATTTCTTCAACCTGCACATCAAAGGCCAGCTTTCCGACAAGCTTACCTTCCGCGTGCGTCAGCGCATGAACAAAAAGATTGACGACCAGAACCCCTTCAACGCGACGGATTTCCTCTGGCTGCGCTGGCAGCCCAGCGAGAAGTGGGCCTTCACGGCCGGCAAACAGGCCATCATGGTAGGCGGGTTCGAGGTGGACTCGGCCCCTATCGACGTGTATTACTACGGAGCCTTCTGCAGCCGCTGGAAGCAGTATTATGCATTCGGCGCCACCGCCACTTTCATCCCCGCCAAGGGACAGAACGTATCCTTCCAGTTCTGCGCCTCTCCCCTTTCGCTGGCCAAGCAGAACTCCTACACCTATAATCTGTTCTGGAACGGCCATATCGGGGACCACTGGCTCACCACCTGGAGCTACAACTACGTGGAAGACGAACGCAAGCACATGATGAACTGGATAGCCCTCGGGAACCGCTTCCTCATGGGCCCGCTGGCCGTGGACGTGGATTTCATCAACCGTGCATCCTTCGGCCAGAAACAGTTCCTTTTCTCCGACTGGACGCTCATCGGCAAGGCCATTCTCACGCTGGGGAAATGGAATCTTTGCACCAAGGTGGGCTATGAACGCAACGACGCCGCCAATGTTGACGGCGACGGCGTTACATATGACCTTATTCTCCCGGCCGGCAACGACTATGTGTACGGCGGCGCGGGCGTCGAGTTTTTTCCCCTCGGAGACGAGAATCTGCGTCTGCATGCCGTGTGGTTCCGCGACAGCTACGACCACATCGACAACTTCGACATCGGCCTCACCTGGAGGTTCAGCATTTACAAACGATAGCGGCTAAAGGGCCGGAAGGAGGTGGTCCCAGATGAGATCGATTTCCTCCTGCATATTGCCAATCTGGGCCGTCGTCACCACCACGGCATTCTTTTCGGGAATGACGATGATGTACTGGCCGTAGGCGCCGTCGGCCCGGAAGGCGTTATGACGGCAGCGCCACATCTGATAGCCGTATCCCTGCACCCAGTCGCTCTTTTCGGGGCTGAAGTACTCTGCAGAAGGGTTTTCGGCCAGGAGTTCCTTCATTTTATGCTCGTTGATGCCGGCGTTCACGCTGGGCACCTGATACTTGGACATCTCGGCCACCCAGCGGGCGGGAATCACCTGACGGCCGTTGAACCGGCCTCCATCGAGCAGGCACTGCCCCATGCGGGCCATATCCTCCGTATGCAGGTACAGGCCCCAGCCCCCGGTGTTGATGCCCGCGGGACTCTCCAGCCACGTCGGCCTGGCAATGCCCAACGGCTGCCACAGGCGGGTCTCAAGGTAATCCACCACCTTCTGCCCGGTCACTTTCTGCACGGCGGCGGAAAGGAGGTAAGTTCCCAGGCTGCTGTAGCAGTAGCAGGTGCCGGGCTCATATTCGATGGGCCATTCCATGAAGCCCCGCACCCAGTCCCCTTCTTCCCCGCGGATGGCGGCAGTGGGATCCTTGGCATGACCGGCGTTCATGGTGAGCAGATGCCGTACCGTTATCTTGTCAAGATACGGCTGGGGCGTCTCGGGAACGCTTTCCGGGAAGAGGTCCACGATCTTGCTGTCCAGTTTGAGAAGTCCCTCCTCGATGGCAAAACCGACAGCCGTTGCCGTAAAGGTCTTGCTCACGGAATGAAGGATATGGGCCGTATCGGGAGCGAACATTTTCTCCAGAACCACCTTTCCGCCCTGCAGGACCATGATGCTGTGAAGGTCTTCACGGTTTTCTTCCACGGCCTTCAGGTAGGCGTCGAAGGCCTGCGACAGCGCGGGAGAAGCTTCCTCGCGGGGCAGCCTGGTGTCCAGCAGTTCCTTGTGCGGATAAGGGGCCCATCCGGGCGTCCCCGTCTTGCAGAAATCCGTCCAGGCATCCACCATCTGCGCGCTCAGAAGACGGTCGGCGTTCGTGAAGGGACGCCAGCTGCGCCCGGTGGTGCCGAACATGTACCACAGCTCGGCCGAATGGAAGGCCCCGGCGGCCGATGCGGGATGCGCCTCGTCGGTGGGAAGTTCCCGAAGGAACTCGTATTCGTAAACCGGGAAGCCCAGGGAGTCCCGCAGCTCGCAGAAGCGGTCCACGGAAGCCCCCGCCAGCATACCCATATCATCCTTGTTGTAGCCGATGAGGATGGGCACCTTCGCCATATTCCCGTCGAAAAGGGCCTCGTCGAAGGTTTCGGTGAGATATTTCCCGTCATTGTGCGGAGAGAGCATCACGAAGCCCTTTCGCGCCGCCATGAACTTGCCGGCCGCCTCGAAGACTTCCCGGGCCGATGCCGCCCGCATCTTCTCCAGCGTCTCCAGCCCGGCGTTGTCCATAATGGCCTTTCCGAGCGCGTCATGAGACTCCTGGGAGACGCCACGGGCCGGCGCAAGCCCCTTTGTGCCCACACCGCCACCGCTCTGGATGATGGCCTTGGCGAAAAGATCGCGCGAAGCCGGGCTGATGAGGAGGTTCTTCACGCTCATCGCACCGGCACTCTGGCCGAAGACAGTAATGTTGGCGGGATCTCCGCCAAAGGCTTTGATATTGCTTCTCACCCACTTGAGGGCCGCAATCTGGTCCATGAGGCCGTAGTTGCCGCTCTGCCCCTGTTCGGCCGTAAGCTCCGGATGTGAAAGGAATCCCAGCGTTCCCAGCCTGTAGTTGATGGTAACGAGAATGACGCCGCGGGCGGCCCACTCGTCACCGTCCATGGTGACTTCGTAGCCGTACCCGTTCTGGAAAGCGCCGCCATGGATCCAGAGTGCCACCGGAAGGCCGGCACTCCGGCCCAGGGACTTCGTCGGGGCCCAGATGTTAAGCGAGAGGCAGTCTTCGTCCATGTCTGGAGTTCCCTCCCAGTAGAACTCGTCCCCATAGAAGGAGCCGGGCGCATTGCCGGACTGCAGAGAGATGGGGCCGAAGTGGTCGCAGCGCAGCACGCCCTCCCAGGGCTCCACGGGCTTCGGTGCCTTCCAGCGCAAGTCTCCCACGGGAGCCTCGGCATATCTGACGCCCTTGAAAACTGTCACACCTTCTTTTGCGGAAGGGACACCTTCGAGCAGGCCGCCCTTCACTTTGACCACGTTGGGCTGCTGCGAGCAGGAAACCACCAGCGCAAGCACAGCTAAAATCCAGTGTTTCATACGATTATTCTTCTATGTCCGACATTCCTGAAAAACGCACCGGCCTGGGCGCCCGGGGCTGCTGCTTGAACAGCTGCTGGGCGAAGCGGGTGAGATAAGTCCTCCAGTTGCGCCATGTATGGCCGCCCTCGCTCTCGTAGAACTGAACGGGAAAGCCCTGGAAGTCACACCAGTCCTTGAGGCGTCTGGAGCCTACCATCACGCCGTCGTCCTTGCCGCAGGCGATGAAGTAGAGTTTGGGCTGGTAGGCAAAAACCGTCGCGAACCGTTCTTCATTCCCCTCGATGCCGCCTACGCCGCTGAACAGTCCCACATAGCCGAACGTGTCGGGATAACGCAGGGAAAGCATGCAGCTCTGGCGGCCGCCCATGGACAGGCCTGCGACAGCGGTGTTGGAATATCCTTTGCTCACGCGGTAGTGTTTCTCCACGAAAGTCATCA
Source organism: Bacteroidales bacterium (assembly GCA_016288055.1). Classification (GTDB taxonomy): domain Bacteria; phylum Bacteroidota; class Bacteroidia; order Bacteroidales; family UBA932; genus Cryptobacteroides. Next base: position 7,733 of record JAEEXZ010000031.1, on the reverse strand, counting down.
GGTCCGGGAAACTGTCTTCGATTTCCACGGTGCTCTGGCTGCGGCTGTTGGCCATGGTGGGCTGGAAGTTGTTTACCGCTGCGCCGGGAGCGGCCTGATTGAACCAGACGCCGTTGGGCATTACTACAATCATCGGCCTGGCTTTTCCCTCGGCGACGAGGTTGTCCATGATCTGGGCGGTGCGGCCCAGGTCTGCCCAGGCGTCTTCATCGCCTCCGCTTCCGTGCAGCAGGTACAGCACCGGATAATGCTGGTTGCCCGTTTCGTAGCCGGCGGGCGTGTACACCGTCATGCGACGCTGCTTGCCCAGGGTGGGACAGTCGTACCAGACGTGGGAGACGGTGCCGTGCGGCACGTCATGCACCTCATAGTACCAGCCCGGGTCTCCGGGACGCGCGCTCAGCGTGAAGATATTGGTCCACGTGGCCACGTCGCGGTTCTGATGAACGTTGGACGGGTCCATGACCTTCTTCCCGTCCACTATAAAACTATAGGAATAGAGTTCCCCCGTGAGAGGGGCCGATGTAAACTCCCACACGCCGTCCGCCCCTTCCTTCAGATCTTCTACGCCGGGGGCTGTGAACTGGATTTTCTGGCCGTCAACCTCTACTTCGACGGGTTGGGCCGGCAGGAAATCTCCGGTAATCTGCACCACTTTTGCTTTGGGATTCTGGTAACGGAAAGTAACCGTATTGTCCGGATGGATCTCCGGAGAGACGATACCGGTGCCGGGGCCGAGGGCCTGCTGGGCCGATGCCGCCGTCGCGAATAGTAACAGTGAGGCTGCGAATAATAGACGTTTCATGGTTAGCTCAGTGTTAATGGTTGTAGCCAAAGTTAGACAATATATTTGGAATTGCAACGGAGTTGAACGTAAGCGAAAACAATTGTACAGATGAATGGTATGTTCTCTTACAGAATGTATTATCTTTGTGAGGATGAAAACCAATAACCACAATACTGATTTATGAAAAAAACATTCATTCTGATCGCATCGGCCGCCGTTCTGGCGTCCTGCGGCGGTCCCCGGTCCCCTCAGGACAAACTAACCATCAATGACAAGAAAATCGATGCCATCATCGCCCAGATGACGCTGGAGGAAAAAGTGAACATGCTTCACTCCAAGACCAACATGTCCTCCGCCGGCGTGGAGCGCCTGGGCATCGCCGACATGAACTATGCCGACGGTCCCTTCGGCATCCGTGAAGAAGGTGTTCCCAACGGCTTCCAAAGTGCCGGATGGACGCTGGACAGCGCCACCTACTTCCCTACCGGAAGCGCCCTCGCCGCCACCTGGAGCGAAGAGCTCGCCTACAAGTACGGCACCGGGATGGGCAAGGAAGCCCGCCTCAGGGGCAAGGATGTCATCCTGGGCCCTGCCGTGAATATCCAGCGCCTGCCGGTTGGCGGCCGTACCTACGAATACCTTTCCGAGGATCCCATCCTCTCCGCCGCCATCGCCATGGAGTACACGAAGGGGTGCCAGGACCAGGGTACAGCCGTATGTATCAAGCACTTTGCCGTGAACAACCAGGAGAGCAACCGCAGCAGCGTAGATGCACAGCTGGATGAGAGAACCCTCCGTGAAATCTACCTCAAACCCTTCGAGCGCGCCGTCGTCGAGGGCGGTGCCATGAGCGTGATGCCCGCATATAATAAGGTAAACGGGGCCTACTGCTCCGAAAACGAGCACCTGCTCAATGAGATCCTCCGCGGCGAGTGGGGGTTCAAGGGATTCACCGTCAGTGACTGGGGCGGCACGCACAGCACCATGGGCGCCATGCTGCACGGTCTCAACGTGCAGATGACCGGTTCCAACTACCTGGGCCAGCCCGTCATTGACTCCATCGCCACCGGCGCCCTCACCGAGGACCTCGTGGACGAGAAAGTGCGCCAGATCCTGCGCGTACGCTATGCGATCGAGGCCATTCCGGCCGATGTCGCCAACACCGTCATGACTTCCCAGCCCGAGAGCCGTCAGATTGCCCTCGAAGTGGCCGAGAGAAGCATCGTCCTCCTTAAGAACGAGGGTGTCCTGCCTATCGGCAAGGAGGTGAAGAAGATCGCCGTCATCGGCCAGAATGCCGTCCTCAAGACGCAGAGCGGCGGAATGGGCGCCGGCGTGAAGGCCCTCTACGAGATCACTCCGCTCCAGGGAATTCAGAAGCGTGCCGCTGAAGCCGGCGTAGAGGTATGCTATGCTCCGGGATACAAGAACTTCCCGGGCCGCCGCTGGGGACCCGCTGCCGCCAGCACGAACCCGCTGGAGGCTGCCGCCATCAATGAATCGGCCGATCCCAAACTCCTCGCCGAGGCCGTCGCCCTGGCCAAGGAAGCCGACTTCGTCCTCTTCGTCGGCGGAACCAACAAGAATATCGAGACCGAAGGCAGCGACCGTAAGGACATCAAACTCCCCTGCGGCCAGGAAGAACTCGTCCAGGCCCTCTACGCCGCCAACCAGAACCTCGCCACGGTCATCATCTCCGGCGGTCCCACCGACCTGCAGGTTGTCGATGCCAACTCCCCCGCTATCGTGCAGGGCTGGTGGAACGGCACCGAGGGCGGTACTGCCCTGGCCGAGGTCCTCTTCGGTGACATCGCCCCCTCCGGCAAGCTGCCCATGACCTTCCCCAAACAGCTGGAAGACTCCCCCGCCTTTGCACTGGGCAACTTCCCCGACAAGACCCAGGGCGGAGACCTCTTCTCCCTCATGTACCGTCCGGACGTGCTCAAGATGTCCCGCGAAGAGCGTCAGAAACTCATCGACGCCCTTCCCAAGCCCGTTTCCAAGTACACTGAACGTTTCTATGTGGGTTATCGCTGGTTCGACACCCAGGCCATTGAGCCCATGTATGCCTTCGGTCATGGTCTCTCTTACGTGAACTTCGCTTACGGGGAGGCTTCCGCCTCCGCCGGTAAGGACGCCGTCAAAGTCACCTTTACTGTAAAGAACGAGGGCGCAATGCCTGCCGAAGAAGTGGCCCAGCTCTATGTCAGTCGTCCCGAAGCCACCGTCGAGTGGCCCGCCAAGGAGCTCAAGGCATTCCAGCGCATCTCCCTTGCTGCCGGTGAGACCAAGACCGTTACCCTCACCGTTCCCGTCAAGGACCTCCGCTACTGGAACGAGGCCGTGAATGCCTGGGATCTCGAGCACGGCAAGCTTCAGATTCTCGTAGGCGCTGCCTCCAACGACATCCGCTCCACCGTGGAAGTCAACATCTAACGTTTCCTCCCGTCTCCGGCGCCACTTCTCAGAATGCTGGAGACGGGACCCATGACAGTTCCCTATGTCATGGCACCGGTAACGTTATAACCAACACCAACTTTATCCTTTGGGAGATATTATCTCCCACCTTGCATGAGAGTGACCTGAGTGGCAGGCCACTCTCTCTTTTTTGGGGGGAAGGCCGTGGCGGGTGGGTGGCCGTACCGCTGCAGGTGGGCAAAAAACTTTGCCACCTGCGACACTAGAATGCACCAGTCGCCATTTTGCGTGGCAGGTGGTGCACAAAAATGCCCACCTGCGGCGGCTTGGTGTTCCACCTGTGGCAGTTTGCGGTTCCACCTGCGACGGTTAGTGTTGTTGGGGGGATTTTATGCCTCGGAGTGTATGGTGACGTGGGGTTGGGATGTCTGGAAATATGTTGATGGGAAGGGGCGGCTCCCGGTGGGAGCCGTGAGGGACGGACGCGAAGGTGGTTGGGGCGCCGGTGGAGACGGTCAGTGGGGCGCGAGACGCATCCGGCGCGTGTTGGTCACGTTTGCCGTGCCGGCAAATCGCGCCCTCGGCAGGAAACTTACGCCGACGCCGCATCCCAGGGGGAACGTCATCCCACGCGCGAAGGGATGGTGGGTGCACACATTGATTCGGGGATGGCCGTGCCCCCCGGCTGACGCCGGAAGAAGGTTGGTCCGTGCGCAAGGGTCATTGGAGTGCGACGGCAGAAGGGGTGCACCTGGGGAGGAAGATGTTTGGAGAGAGAAAAGGAAAGGTTGCCCGAGTGGGAAGACGTGGGCGGGGCGGCGGTGGGGGCAAATGGGGAAGGTCTCGTTTTAGGGCCGGGACCTTCACCGGGGAAATGCCAGTGGAGGGCGGTGAGGGGCCTGATTGGTGGGGAAGGTCCCCCCAACGAAATGAGACCTTCACCAAAAACGCAAGGGACCTTAGACATAATTCCTTCTTCAAGAAGTCCCCACAAGGAGAAAAAAAACAGAGCCACGAGAAAACGTGACTCTGTTTGCACGATCTGCAGGCTTTCACGAGCATACATTTAGAATACTCAGGCCCGTGGTCGACATGCGGAAACGCTTGGGTTGCATGGTGGATTCGTCGACTCACATCAGATTAAAACCTGTCGTGACTTCTAACGCTCTGTAAGCGCGCAGCGTGCTGGTGGCCGGGCCGAGGCGACGCGTGCTGGGGATCAGGGGCAGGCGGCGGACGGCGGCGGGCCGGGAAGGGGCGGAGTGGCGGGCTAACGGAACAGGAGCGGGACGAACTCGGTAAGGTAGATGCGCCAGTTTTTCCAGATGTGGCCGCCGTCGGTTTCCATGTATTTATAGGGATAGCCGGAGGCGTCGAGCTTGGAGCGGAATTCCAGGTTGGACTGGAAGAGGAAGTCGGTTTTGCCGATGCCGATCCACAGGAGGGCGGGCTTTTTGGCAAAGTAGGCGGCCAGTTTCCGGTCAACGTCCCGGTAGATTTCGGGGTGACCCGAGGCGGATTGCTCGGAGCCGGTGCCGATGGCTGCGCTGAACATGCCGGAGTAGTTAAACATATCCGGATTGTTGATGGTGATGTACAGCGTGTGGAAACCACCCATAGAAAGACCGCAGATAGCGCGGGACTGTTTGCGGGCCTGGGTGCGGTATCGGCTGTCAATGAACTTCACGATTTCCGGGAAGGCGCTCTCAAAGGTGCCCTCCATAGTCTGGGGCAGGCTCATCGTAGGGTTCACATAACCCTGTGCGTTCTCCAGCGGAGCGGCCTCGCAGGAGATATTGCCATTGGTAAACACCACAATCATGGGTTTGGCCTCTCCACGGGCAATGAGGTTGTCCAGGATCTGGGTGGCGCGGCCCTGGGTGACCCAGGCGTCTTCGTCACCGCCGATACCGTGCAGCACATACAGAACGGGGTATTTGGCCTTGGAAGTCTCGTAACCGGCAGGAGTGTAAACCGTCAGGCGGCGGTCGAAACCGGCGGTGGCGGAGTGGTACCAGACCTTGGAGACGGTGCCATGCGGCACGTCATGGATGGCATAGAGGTCGCTGCGCTCACCGGCGGCGGGAACCAGCAGGACGCTGGTCAGGGAGGCGACGTCACGGTTCACCCACATGTTGTGCGGGTCAATCTGGGAAACGCCGTCCACCCTGAAAGTATAATTATACAGGTCGGGGGCGACGACAAACGGCGTGGTGTACTCCCAAACGCCGCCACGGCCTTCCTTGAGCTCGCCCACACCGGGAGCGTCATAGGTCATCTTGTTGCCGTTGAACTCCACCTCGATCTTCTGGGTGGGCAGGAAGTCACCGGTAACCTCCACCTTCACGGCCTTGGGAGCCTGGAAGCGGAAAGTAACGGTGCCGTCGGCATTGATGACCGGAGACTCCACGGAAGGGCCGCCGAACAAAGCCTGCTGTGCATGGAGGGAAAGACCCATGCACAGGGCGGCAATTGCTAAAATGGTTTTCTTCATATCAGTGTTAAATGATTAGTAAAAGTATCCGGTGCAAAAGTAGACAAAAGCGGAAAGATAAACCTTCCGCTTTTGTTCAAATGTTTTACTGTCGGTTCAATCACTTTGTCCAGCCAGCATTCTGCTCCAGGACAGCACCGGTATTGAGGTCGATGTAAGTCTGAGGGATAGGCCAAAGGTCGAACTTGATCTGACTCTTATCCTCGGCCCAACGACGGGTGTTCGGATACAGCTCGTAAGGATTGGTTCCCTCGCGGGCCGAATACATGCCGTAGTTGTAGATACGCTGCTTCCACTCTTCGGGTTTCATGCGCAGGAAGGTAGCCCAGCGGAATTCCTCGTAAAGGAGCTCACGGCCACGCTCATCCAGGATGGTCTGGATGTCCACAGTGGCAAACGGCGCAGCATGGGAACGGTTACGGACAGCATTCAGGGCATCGGCAGCACCGACGGCATCACCGCCGCGCAGCTTAGCCTCGGCCAGGAGGAGGTAAACCTCCGCGGTACGGGCGGCATACTTGGAGCGGTAGAAGTTGATGTACTTGCCGAAGAAACTGAAGCCGGGATCATTGGCATCATAGTCCCAGGCATCAAACGGGGTTTCCTTGTACCAGATGGGGAAGAAGATACCGGAAAGCTCAGGCGTATCGCGCTTGATTTCATTCCAACCCACCTTCGTCTCGTATCTGGAGTGATTCTCGTCGCAGCACATGAACTCCGTCTTTACGGTCACATCCTCAATGTAACGGAGGTCGGTGCCCATGGAGTTGTTATTGTGCTGGTTGTCCCACTGCGTGTAGGAAGCATACCAGGTAGGGGTTACCTGGGCCCAACCGGTACCACCGTGGCTGGCAGGAGACATGGCACCACCGTACTTGGCAGAGAAGGCCTTCCAGGGACCGTCGGCTGCACCAGCTTGCTTTAAGCCGTCGGCCCACTCGTAGTCCTGCAGAGCAGGGGTAAGGCCGAGGGTGTTGCAGCGGCGACCGCCAGGGGTGGGAGTGAAGAAGGAACCGCCGTTAGCCGTGAAGGTGGCATAGTCCGGAGCGGAAACCATGACCCAGATAGCCTCGGTGTTGGCCGGGGAAATGATGTTCTGAGCCACGAACAGGTCGGTGATCACGTTACCGTCGGGATCCTCGTTGGGGATACCGTTCTGGGAACCGGTAGCGCCGATGTTACGTACGCCGAAGCGGCTCGTCATGAGCGGATGGTGAGCGATAACCTCCTGGGCATAGGTGACGGCCTGGTCAAAATCGGCCTTCTTGTCGCCGTCGGCTACGCCGCGGGCCAGGAAGGCCTCGGCCAGGTACATACCAGCAGCGCCCTTACCGGCACGGCCGTAGTCCGGCTGCACGTCCCAGGGCAGTACGCCGTAGGCGGCCTGCAGGTCGGTGATAGCCGTGGTATAGGTGTCCACGCGGGATGCACGCACATAGGCGTCGTTCGGGGCCTCGGAATACTCGAGCACCAGCGGAACACCGCCATAGAGCTCGCCCAGGCGCAGGTAGGAAAGACCGCGCAGGAATAGGGCCTCGGCCTTTATACGGGCCTTTTCCTCTTCGGAAGCCCATTCTACGCCGTCCATCTTGGCCAGGGCCAGGTTGGCATAGGAAATCACTCTGTAGAACTTATCCCAAATGTCCTTCGGGAGAGCCAGCGTGGCAGACCAGGCAGCGGTGAAGTTACTCATGTGCTGCGCGGCACCCAGCTGGTATTTGTTATCCACCATATCGGTACCGGTGAAGGTATTGTAGCACAAGCCCTGACCCATGGCACCCGGGAAATAGAGCTCTTCAAACTGCCAGTAACCGGTGAGCAGGGTATTCAACACCTGGTCGGAGGTATTGAAGGCATTGGCGATCGTCATCTTGTCCTTCGGGTTCTCCTGAAGGAACTCATTGTCAGACATACAGGAGGATACCGCCATGCATGCCAGTACTGCGCCGAAAATATATTTAATTGCTTTCATAATCTCATCAATATTAGAGGGTCACGTTAATGCCCAGGGTGACGGCACGCGGAATACCGATA
>JAEEXZ010000081.1 GCA_016288055.1 Bacteroidales bacterium | reverse complement strand
AGGGCGGCGCGGGCGCTGTCGTAGGCCAGTTCGGGTGTGTTGTTGTTGCCGCTGAGGTGGCACAGGAACAGATTCCGGAGCCCGGGATGCATGAACTGGCCGATCGCCTCGGCGCAGGCGTCGTTGGACAGATGCCCGATTCCGTGCGTAATGCGGTCCTTCAGGACCTGAGGATAGTTCCCGCCAAGGAGCATGTCCATATCGTAATTAGATTCCACCACAACCGTAGTGGCGCGAGAGGCCCATTCCAGGGCTTCGGGGGTGGTGTGCCCCATGTCTGTCATGAGCACGAAGAGTTCTTCGCCGCAGCGGATGGCGTAGCCCACGCACTGGGTGGCGTCGTGCGGTACCACAAAGTACTGTACGTCAAAATCCTCGGTGACAGGGTTCCACACGCCGGCCTGCAGGTCCTGCCGGCAGGGGCCGATGAAATCCCTCGTAAAAGGATGCCACAGCAAAGAGTCGTGGATGGCGGGAGTGGTCCACACCGGCGCCTGCACCCGCTTGCAGAAAGAACCCAGGGAACGAATGTGGTCCCCGTGGTCGTGCGTAACGAGGATGGCCGATATGTCGGCGTAACTCAGATGCTGCGCCTCCAGCTCTTTCTTAACCCGGCGGATGCCCACGCCGGCATCTATCATGATGCCGGAATTCGGACCCAGGAGCAGGGAACAGTTTCCGCAGCTTCCGCTGGAAAAACTCATGAAGCGAAGGCTCATAGTTCGCCCTCCTCCTTGCTGCAGAAACGGGAGATGACCTCGTAGGAACCGTCAACGCCCAGCTCTCCGGCGCGGGACAGGTCTATGCATCCCTTTTCCTTGTCCTTGAGGTAGATGAGCACCAGACCCCGGTTGAAATAGGCGCTGCCCATCCAGGGATACAGCTTGATGGCGTTGTCGTAGCTCTCGATGGCCTGAACGAAGCGCGAACTCAGGCAGTAAAGGTTGCCCAGATTGTACTGGATGTAAGGCAGCGACGGAAGGATGGCCGCGGCGGCCTCCATGTCGGCGAGGGCCTCGGAGTAGTCGTATTCGCGGCTCACCTGCTCGCGGACGCGGGCGCGGGTGTTGCCTTTGTCGTCCATCGTCAGTGTCTGGACGTTGGATTCAAAGGAGGCGATGAACTCGATCATTTCCGCCCGCAGGGCACCGCGGTTCATCAGATAGAAGGCCTTGTGGTACTGGGCGAAGGTCTTATCGGCCCCTTCCTCGGCATCGACGGCTCTGCTGTACTGCTGAAGGGCGCCGGAATACTGCTTCAAGCCCACTTCCTGCAGCGCTTTGAAGAAGGCGTCGTCCACCTTCTCCGTCAGGGGGGCCGACGTCGCCGCAAGGGCTTCGGGGCTGGTGGTTACCGCCACGGGAATGGGGGCCGATGCGATGAACGCATCCAGCAGGCGGTTCTCGTACCGGTGCTCGATGACATAGCTGCCGGCTACCTCACGGCTTCCGGCCACGGCGAAGCGGTACAGCGGCTTAAGATTGATGTCCACATCGCGGTGACGGAGCATCTCGTTCTCGAAGTCCCCGCCGCGGGCAAAGTCGGCGTCCAGGGCCAGGAGGCTGCTGTATTTGCGGGTGGTGTCGGAGAAATCGGCCCCGCCGGCGGTGGCCTTCTCGTAGTCGGCCACTTTGGCGCGTGCGGTGCGGTAGTCTTCCTTGGAGGCGCGGGTCATGCCCAGCTGCAGTTCCACGTAGGCGCGGTTCATGTAAGCCTTGGCGAAGTCCGGGTACAGTTCGATGGCCTTGTTGTAGTCTGCCAGGGCGTCGTCCCAGCGCTGCATTTCGATGAAGAAACCGGCGCGGTTGAAGTACGCCAGCACGTTGCCGGGGTTGATGGCGATGACGCGGTCCATGTCGGCCAGGGCGCTCTCGTAATCTTCTACCTGTGCGTTCAGGAGGCTTCGGTTGTAGAGGGTGAGGGCGTTTCCGGGCTCGTATTTGAGGACCTTATTGAGGTCGCTCATGGCGGCTTTCAGGTCTCCTGTTTCGGAACGGACCAGGGCACGGTTGAAGTAGGCCAGGGTGAGGGTGGAGTCCAGTTCGATGGCCTTGTCCAGGTCTTTCAAGGACTCGTCGTATTTCTTACGGGCGGCCATCAGGGACCCGCGGCGGATATAGCCTTCGGGTTCGAAACGGTCCAGCTTGATGGCGTGGTTATAGTCGGCGAGGGCTTTGGTGGTGTCTCCGAGGAAGAGGTAGGAGGCGCCGCGGTTGAGGTAGGACGCGGGGTCCTTGGGCTCCTGCCGGATGTATTTGTCGAAGTCCTGGACGGCCCTCTCGAACTGGCGGCTGAGGAAATAAGTGACGCCGCGGGTGAAGTACAGGCCGGAGGAGCCGGGACGCAGTTCGATGGCCCTGGCCAGGTCGCTGAGGGCGCCGTCGTAGTTGCCGCTCCGGCTTTCGGTGATGGCCCGGTAATGGTAGCCGGAGGTGAACACGGGGTTCAGGCGCACGGCGGTGGAAAAATCGGCCCGGGCACCGCGGATATCCCCCAGGTTGTATTTGGCGATACCTCTGTAAAAGAAGGTCCAGTAATCCGTGGAATCCAGCTGGGCCAGGATGTTGAAATTGGCCACGGCTTCCCCCAGGCGCCCGTCCTGCAGGGCGCTTCGGCCCCGGAAGGAAAAGACGTCTTTGTCGTACTGGGCTTTTGCGCTGAAAGGCAGCAGCAAGGCCAGGCATACGGCGAGATTGCGGAGGAGGTGGGTTTTCATCAAAAAAATTTTCATTTCAGCGGCGAATTAGCTAATTTCGCGCCAAATGACAAAGATACTAAAAATATTCCTCATATTTCCCCTGCTGCTGGTTGGTCTTTCTGCAAGCGGACAGGGGTACACCATTTCCCCCGTCAATGCAGACGCCGTCCTGAAGAAGGAAAACATCCAGGCCCACGTGGAGTATCTCTGCTCCGAGGAACTGGGCGGGCGCGCTACCGGCACCGAGGGCGGCCGCAAGGTGGCGTCCTGGCTGGAAGGGAACTTCCGCGTGCTGGGGCTGCAGCCCCTCGGCGGCGCCTGGCTGCACGGATTCACTACTTCCGACGGGATGGGGCGCAATGTTATCGGCCTTATTCCCGGCAGCGCTTCGCCTGCGCGGTACGTCGTGCTCATGGCCCATTTCGACAACCTGGGTTACCTTAACGGCACGTTCTATCCCGGGGCGGACAGCAATGCCTCCGGTGTGGCGGCCCTGCTGGAGATTGCCGGCATGGTGACGCGCATGAATACCTGTCACAAGATTTATCGGAACGGGCTCATCGTGGTGGCGCTCGATGCCAAGGAAAAGAACCAGGCCGGCGCCGTGGAACTGTGGCGGCTCATTTCCGCCGGGAAGCTGCTGGATCCTGTTTCGGGACAGGCCGTGACGCCCTCCCAGATTTCCCTGGTGGTGAACCTGGACCAGCTGGGGGGCACCCTGGCACCCCTCACCGAGGGTAACTCCCGTTACCTGATGATGCTCTCCGAGGAAGCGACGGGACGCCGCAGCTCCTTGTCGAACGCCAACAAGGGCCGCGGCTTCGGCCTCGAACTGGCCTACGACTATTATGGCTCCAAGGACTTTACGCGCCTTTTCTACCGCCGCATCTGCGACCAGCGCATTTTCCTGGAACACGGGATCCCTGCCGTCATGTTCACTTCCGGCATCACCCTCCTTAACAACAAACCCACGGACATTCCCGCCTCTCTGGACTACGACGTGCTCCACGACCGCATCCGCCTCATCTTCTACTGGCTGGACAAGGTGCTGTAAGGCATCGGTTGGCCGATCCCTGCAAGCAATTACGCGTTTTTCCGGGAAAAGTGCGTAGATGCTTACATCACCATGCAACCACCTACGCGAAAAACCCGCAAAAGTGCGTAGATGCTTACATCGAGCACGTGGTGGGGCAAGAAATTCGGTCCGATAGATCAGTCCTGTGCCGGCGGGACGTCGCCGCGGTCGATGAGCTCGCGGAGAATGCCGATGTATGTGTCCTCGGCGGTACCGAAGGCGGCGCCGATTTCCGCCAGCGTGTAAGAACCGCCGCGGGCATCGATCCAGGATTTGAGACGGGCGGCCAGCTCTGTGGGTTTGGCGGCACCGCTGCGGCAGAGGTCGCACTTGCCGCAGGGGGTCGATTCTTCCTGCCCAAAGTAACGCAGCAGGAACTGCGACCGGCATTCGGAATCCTCTTCCACATAATCCAGCATGGTCTGGACCCTTTCGCGGTAGGTGCTTCGCAGCATCTTGTAGCGGTCCGGGCTCAGTTGTACGTTACCGGGGCGAAGGCGGTCGTGCTGGAGGAAGATGACGGTGGCATGGTCGGCCGGAATGTAGCGGACGACGTGGTTCACGCTCAGCTGGTAGAGAAGCTGGCGCAAGGCCGGGACGGAAACCCCGCAACGGGCCGCTACGGCTTCTTCGTCAATGGGCGTGGCGAAGGAGAAAATGCCCGTGTACATGCGCATGAGCGTTTCCAGTACGCCCACCATGGCCGGATCCGGCAGTTCCACCGAGTACAAAGCCTGTCTGTCCACGTTGATGTGGATGCGGGTCTGAATGTCCATGTCCTCGGCCAGGGTCCAGTGACCTTCCCGCTCCAGGTACTTGATGGCGTAATAGGTGGGAGACTGCTGCAGCCGGTACTGCCGGCAGAAGGCGGCCAGATCGAACTTGAGCATACGGCCCATGCCGCTGTCGTAGGGTATCTCGAAGAAGACGTGGACTTTGTGGTAGATGTCTTCAATGAACTCCAGCGTAGGGAAGGAGACTTGCTCCAGCTGGGCCAGGCGGGTTTTGTCGGTGCTGTTCCACAGAAGCACGGCGTAGGATTCCAGGCCGTCACGCCCGGCGCGGCCCGCTTCCTGGAAGTAGGCTTCGGGGCTGTCGGGGACATCGGCATGCACCACAAAGCGTACGTCCGGCTTGTCGATACCCATGCCGAACGCGTTGGTGCACACCATCACGCGGGTGCGTCCGCCCTTCCAGTCCTCCTGCCGCTGTGCCCGCGTGATTGCGCCGAGCCCCGCGTGGTAGAAGGAGGCCGATACCCCCGCGGCCTTCAGCGCATCCGCCATCTCCTGCGC
>JAEEXZ010000030.1 GCA_016288055.1 Bacteroidales bacterium | reverse complement strand
TCCTTGAACCGCGCCACCTTCCGGATTACCCTGGTCGGAACCAGCCAGTGAGCGGCCATGACGAACGGAACTTCAATGAGATGCCCGGTCGGGGCCGGGCATGACGAGGTTGGGGCCGGGCATGACGAGGTCGGGGCCGGGCATGACGAGGTTGAGGCCGGGCATGACGAGGTCGAGACCGGGAATGAGACAATTGACGTCATTGCCGGCTTGACCGGCAATCTCTTTGCAAACTGTTCATCGAGTCCCTTATACCCATCTGTCATCTGCATTGGGCTCAGGAGGCCGTACTCCGGATGGGCATCGGCCACGGCGACCATTTTCTCCAGGGCTCCGGGCTCCAGCCAGGCGTCCTGGTTCAGAAGATAGACATAGTCATACCCCTTGTCAAGGGCATATTGCATCCCCTTATTATTAGGAATGGAAAATCCTAAATTATCGGCGCTTCTCACCAGTTTCGCCTGCGGGTATTCCGCCTCGACAAAATCGGCGCTTCCGTCCGTAGAATCGTTGTCCCACACATACAGATCAACAACGAGACCCCCGGTCAAGCCGGGGGTGACGGAGTGTTCCGTCTTCGTCATGCCCGGCTCCGACCGGGCATCTCCCTGCACTGACCCGAGACACCGCCCGAGCCACTGCATGCCATTGTACGTGACAACTATGACCAGGACCCGTTTCATTGCTTCTTCGGAGATTTCCTGGCACCCCTGCCAAACAACCATCCCAGGGAATGGGAGGCCTTCTCGGAAGCGCGCCGCACCCGGAGGTACTCGATGGTTTCGGTCGGGTCACAGAAATACTTCGCATACAGGGTCTTGTGCTTATCCCAGATCATGCGGCGGATCTCGGCCAGAGCCTCGTCGGAGACGCCATTATTGCGGGATCCGGGCCGCGTACGGTAGTGGAACATCACCTCCGGAAGCTGAAGCACATGCGGCTCCTGCGGGAGACTCTCGAAGAAGCCCAGCCAGAAATCCCAGTCCTCGAAACCGTTTACAAAGTCCGTATCAAAACCTTTCCCGTAATACAGGTCGTGTTCCTGCTTACGGAAGAAACTGGTCACATAGATGCAGTTCCGGGCCAGCATGGTGCCCATGTCAAAGTCCGGCAGGTCCCAGGACGCTCCATCCCCGAAGCAGTCGGCCTTGGCATAGACCACGTTCAGCGAGGGGTCCTCCTCCAGCGCAGCCACCGCCTGCTCCATGTAGTGCGGGTCGATGAGGTCATCGGCATTCAGACAGAGGATATACTTGCCGAAGCAGCGCTGCATGGCCATATTGCGCGCAGCCGCCACGCCGATGTTCGACAGCAGCGGAATCAGCTTGAAGCGGGCGTCCAGCGAGACGAACTCGCGGATCACCTCCTTCGAGTTATCGGAAGACCCGTTCTCCACGACAATACACTCCCAGTCCTCGAAGGTCTGGTCTTTCACACTCCGGAGGGTCTCTCCTATATATTCACCCAGGTTGTAACTGGGAATGATGACACTTACTGCGGGCATAGTTTACAGGTTGTTACAGTACTTGCTGAAGATTTCTTTGGGCGAGCGGTGCGAGAACACCGTCCGCATGACATTCCGCGCCGTCTTGTGCATGATATCGCGACGGGGCGTCCGGGGCAGGACCAGATACTTCACCACGCGGGCCAGCTCGAAGCACCAGATAAAGGACTTGAGGAGGAAAGGCTCCCCGTAGAAGAGCATACTCCCCCGCACGCGCGCAGGCTTGATGGCCGCCTCCATGGCCGATACGGAACCTCCGGCCAGGTGCGTGATGGGGGTGTCGGCATCGGCCCAGACCGTGTAGCCCGATGCATTGAGCTGATGGCCGAGGGCGATGTCCTCCGGGGTGAAGAAATATCTCTCATCGAACCAGCCAACCTTCCTAAACGCCTCAGTCTTAATGAGGAAGCAGGCCCCATTGAGCGTAAAGGTTTGGAAAAGGCCGGCCGATCGGTTCCAGCGCGAGGGGCGGGTTTCATCTACCTGATGCAGATAATGGCAGGCATAGCGCCAAGGACTCCAGGGACCCCGGCCGCAGGTCTGCAGGCGGCCATCGGCCAGAAGGATCCGGGGAGAGACGGCGGCTGCGTTTTCCGGCAGCTTTTCGATATCGGCCACCAGGCGGTCTATCACCGGCACCTGCTGCAGGGTATCATCGTTGACGACGAAGCAATATCGGCCCTGGGCCTGCTTCAGCGCGAGGTTGTTGTTCTCCGCGAAGCCTCGGAGTCCGTTGCTTTCCACCACCTGTACCCAGGGGTACTTCTCCTTCAGTTCCTTCAGGTTCTCCGGGCTGAATTTATAGGCCACCACCCAACACTCGTAAGCCACCTGATTCTGCACACGGATACTGTCCAGACAAGGAAACAGAATGTCCGGACGGTTCATGCACACAATGACGATACTTACTTCAGGCATAGACGTCAAATTTACGAAATAATTTTGTATTTTTGTTTCCATGAAAAAGTATACCGTCATAACATTCAACATAGGCGGATACGAGGTATTGCGAGAAATCGGGCACTTTTCTCCCGAAGCCGAGTATATCTACGTCACCGACGACCGGTCCATCACCTCCCGGACATGGGACGTACGATATATTGACAACCCCTGCCCGGAAGACAATTTCCTCACCTGCTTCCAAATCCGTTACAACCCCTTCGATTACGCATCGACCGACGTTGTCTTGAAAATTGACGGTTCCCTCCTGATACTTGATAAAGTCGATGGGATCATCGAATATTTCAACAAAGGGGGATACGATATCTGCCTGCTTACCCACCCTCAGAGATACACCATAACCGAAGAATATGACGTTTGGTGCAAGACCAGGGGGTACTCCCGGGAGCAGGCCGACAGAGTATTATCCTACATGACCAGCCGGGGATATGACGCCTCCAACTATCGGGGATTATACCAGACAGGCTTCGTAATCCAGCGCAGGAATGCCGTAAACGCCGAGTTAAACACAGCGGTTTACTCTTTGACCCAAGCGTTCGCGCCCGAGGGGAAAAGGGCCGATCGCCTAGACCAGACGATCAGCAGCTATGTCATCAATTCCCAATTCTCCGACCGTCTCAAGGTCATGCTCGTGGACGAGCGCATCCTTCATAGCCAGTATTTCCGTTGGTTCAAACATGGTACGTGGGAAGAGGCGCCCTTTAATGGAGAGTTCCTCAAGCCCTATCTCTTTAACAAGCCTGCAAAATCGGCCAGACTCGACTACCGGGCCCGGGCTTTTAACGTATGGTGGCTCCCCCGCCCCATCGTGCTGGTTTTGAACGTCATCAAGCGATTTAAAGATAATTTGTTACATTTGCCTTCGTGAAGACCCAAATCCTATATGTTCTGGTGAGCGACTCGGATGATTTCTATGCCGAGCAGCTATACATATCCCTTGTATCCCTGCGGAAGAACGCTCCCGGAGCCGTCGCTACCGTACTCACCGACCAAACCACCCATGAGGCCCTCTCCAACAGAGGAAAAATGGGAAAACGGCTGCTGGAGATAGCGGACAACTGGGTTGTAGCCTCACTGGACCCCACCGCCGCCAAGGAATATCGTTCCCGCCTGCTCAAGACGGGGATGAGACAGTATATCGAAGGAGACTTTCTCTTCATAGATACCGATACGATGATCGCCAAACCGCTTGACGGTATTGACGACGTCCCTAATGAACTGGCGCTTTGCCCGGATCATCACTGCCGCCTGCAGGACAACCCGGAGAAGGACGCCATCAAGTCCCGGTGTCTTAAAATCGGAGAGGACTTATCCCGAAGCGACTTCTATTTCAATAGTGGTGTGATTCTCGCCCGCGACACCGCTTCGGTACGGGACTTCTTCACAGCGTGGCAGAAAAACTATCTCAAGGGGCGTGAGAACGGAGTAAAGACGGACCAGCAATCGCTGGCCAAGACCCTCAATAGCCAGACCATCAACGTCGGCCAGTTGGACGGGGAATGGAACTGCCAGCTCCCCTACGGCGTAAGATATATGGGAAGCGCTATCGTTTTTCACTATTTTGCCGGCAACGCGGCCAACTCGGGAGAACAACTTTATTTTCTGAACGACACGGACGTCCTGGCCCGCACACGTACCAGCGAGGAATTGCCTTCCGATGTTGCAGCCGTCATCGAAGACTTTTTCAAGGGCATCCCGGAGGTTTCCCTCCTGATAGGCGGGAAGGATCTGGATTTCAGGACCACCCGTCGCTATAAAGACCTCAAACGCAGGTTTGTACCGGGGAAATTCTCCTTTCTCGAGTTTCTTTTGAAAATCCGGGCCCGGCTTCCTTTTACCAAATAGCGCTGACATGCCCCAATCCTCCGACGTACGCATACTGAAAAACACGGTCATCATTTACATAAGGATGGCCGTAACCATTATCGTGGGGCTCGTCACCAGCCGCCTGGTACTGCAGGCGCTGGGCGCCTCCGATGTCGGCCTGTACAGCGCCGTTGGAAGTGCCGTAGCTTTGGTCGGCGTTATTACCGGCGCGCTTTCAGCCACCACCGTGCGTTACATGAACATCGAGTTAGGAAAACCGGACGGAAACCCCAACCGGATGTTCAATATCTGCAATACCATCCACATCGGTGGCGCCGCACTCATCCTGCTCATTCTGGAGACCATCGGCATCTGGTATATCCATACAAAACTGAATGTTCCCCCGGGCAAGGAAGCCGACGCCATGTTCGTTTTCCAGGTTTCCACCATCGTGGCCTGCCTGGGCATCTCCAATGTCCCCTTCCAGAGCCTGTTCACCGTCCATGAGAAGTTCGGGACCGTTGCCATTGTAGATATCGTCAACACGCTGGTCAAGCTGGGACTGGTACTGCTGCTCTTTTTCATGCAGGACAGTCGCTATGCCCTCCGCGTATATGCCGTCATGATGAGCGCAACAACCTGGATCTCCTTTGTCGCCTACCGAGCCATGAGTTCGCGCCGCTGGAGGGAGATCATCCGCTGGAAATGGACAGGATGCTGGGCCGATTATAAGGAGGTACTCACCTTCAACAACTATAATCTGCTTCACTCCTCCTCCATCATCGCCCGTTCGCAGGGTTCCAACATGCTTATCAACGCCTTCTTCGGAACTACGACGAACGCCGCCTACTTCTACGCTTTCACGCTGCAGAACTACGTCAACCAGTTCGTCAACAATTTCGACGCGGCATCGGCCCCGCAGATCACCCAGAATGTCGGAGCCCATCAGATAGAAACGGCCACCCGGCTCGCACGCCGCTCCTGTCGCATCTGCCTGGTCCTGTTCCTGCTGCTCCTCTTCCCCTTGTGGAGCGAACTCGATTTCCTCATGGGCCTCTGGCTGGGAAGCAAGATGCCGCCGGAAACCGTTCTCATGGCCCGCTGGACGCTTTTCATCGCAGCCATATCCACAACATCGGCCGGTTTGTCACAACTCATCAATGCCCTGGGGCGCATCAAGTGGTACAAGATCGAAATCGCAGTTCTGTACATCCTGTGCCTTCCCGCAGGTTATTTCCTCTTCAAAAACGGAGCACCCGCCTATACCATCCTGGCCTGCTTCGTTGTTGCCGATTTCCTGAACCGGGTCATCCAGTTCATCCTGCTCCGCGTCCAATTCCGCTTTGACGTTTTGCATTTCCTGCAACACGCCTATCTGCGTCCCCTGATGATCTCTGTCGTCATGACAGGTTACCTCATCCTCTATAAGTCCTTTGTCTGGACTACCTTCTGGGGCCATGTAGCAGGCTTCCTGCTCACCCTGGCCGTCACGGCTCTGGTCATTCTGCTGGTGGGCTTCAATAAAGAAGAACGAAGCAAAGGTCTTTGCTTCGTTCTCAACAAAATTCGCTCGAAAGCGTAATTATTCGGGTTTGTAAGAATCCTTGAGCGCCGTGGTCTTGTTAAACACGGGGTGCTCCGGCGTGGAGTCCTTGTCCATCACGTAGTAACCGGTGCGCTCGAACTGGACGGCGATGCCGGACTTGTCTTCCAGCAGGGCGGGTTCGGCCCAGCCCTTGCCCAGCACCAGGGACTCCGGATTTAGGAAGTCCTTGTAGTCCTTGTCCTCGGGGACCTGGGACATATCGGCCAGGGTGAAGAGACGGTCGTAGTTGCGCAGCTCCAGTTCCTTGGCGTGGGCGGCGCTCACCCAGTGGATGGTGCCCTTCACGGCGCGGTATTCGGTGGAAGGATCGTAGGTGCACTTGAGTTCCACTACCTGGCCGTTTCCGTCCTTGATAACCTCGTTGCACTTGACGATGTAGGTGTACTTGAGGCGCACCTCGCCGTCCGGCTTGAGGCGGAAGAACTTCTTGGGAGCGTCTTCCATGAAGTCGGCCCTGTCGATGAGGAGTTCACCGGTGAAAGGAACCTTGCGCTTGGCGCCCTCCGGGTCTGCGGGATTCAGGGGGCAGTCGAACCATTCTACCTTGCCGGGCTCCCAGTTGGTGATGGTAAGCTTGATGGGATCCTGGACCACCATGTAGCGGTTGGAACGCTCATTGAGGTCCTGACGCACGCACCACTCCAGCAGCTGGATGTCCATGAGCTGGTCACGCTTGGAGACGCCGATCTTGTCGCAGAACATACGCAGGGCCTGGGCCGTGTAGCCGCGGCGGCGGACACCGCAGAGCGTAGGCATGCGGGGATCGTCCCAACCGCTTACGAGGCCCTTCTGCACCAGCTCCAGCAGCTTGCGCTTGCTCATGAGCGTGTAGGTGAGGTTCAGGCGGGCGAACTCGTACTGATGGGAAGGATAGATGCCCAGGGTCTGGATGAACCAGTCGTACAGGGGGCGGTGCACGTCAAACTCCAGCGTGCAGATGGAGTGGGTGATGTGTTCGATGGAATCGCACTGGCCGTGGGTGTAGTCGTACATGGGGTAGATGCACCACTTGTCACCGGTGCGGTGATGGTGGGCGAACTTGATACGGTACAGCAGCGGGTCGCGGAACATCATGTTCGGGTGGGCCATGTCAATCTTGGCACGGAGCACCTTCTCGCCTTCTGCGTACTTGCCGGCCTTCATCTCACGGAAGAGCTTCAGGTTTTCCTCGACGGAACGGTCTCTCCAGGGACTGGGGGTGCCGGGCTTGTCCACGGTACCGCGGTTGACGCGGATTTCCTCCTGGGTCTGGTCATCCACATAGGCCAGGCCGCGCTTGATGAGTTCCTCGGCCCACTCGTAGAGCTGGTCGAAGTAGTCGGAGGCGTAGAGTTCCTTCTCCCACTGGAAGCCCAGCCACTTGATGTCCTCCTTGATGGAGTCCACGTATTCGGTGTCTTCCTTGGTGGGGTTGGTATCGTCGTAGCGGAGGTTGGTCTTTCCGCCATATTTCTGTGCGAGGCCGAAATTCAGGCAAATACTTTTGGCGTGTCCCAGATGGAGGTAGCCGTTGGGCTCCGGAGGGAAACGCGTCATGATGCTTTCTACCTTACCTTCTGCGAGGTCTTTCTCGATAATCTCTTCAATAAAATTGAGTTTTCGCTCTTCCATATAGTTTGTCAAATATAGGTGTCAAAGTTACGAAAAATTCGCTACATTTGTGAAACCTATACGAGAATTTGCTATGATTGTCAAGTCTTTTGTCCTCAAACAGCAGTCTGTAGGCAAGATTGCCAGCCTTATAGACGCACAGACGGTCGCCGTCGTCCGCCCGCAGCGCAAAATCGAAGCGCTCTTCCGGGAAGCCATCCGCAAAACCCTCCAGGAAAAGAAACAGGCCGACGATGAACTCGCCCAGATCCAGGCGTACTTCCTCGAAATGTCGGACAACACCGTTTACCACCAGGCAGTGATGGACACCGTGGAAGCCGTGGCCACCTACCTGCGGGAGGGCATGTACGTCCAGACCTCCCCCTTCGCGGTGGAAGACTATGTCATGGCAAAATGCGCACGCCTGTGCGCCCAGGCCGTGAATACCGGCGCCAAGGCCAGCTTTATCGACGGAACGGAAATCATGGTGTGCCGCACGGACCATCATGGCGTCCAGCACTTCGACTGGCAGGCATCGCGCCGGGAGATCAAGGCCCGGTGCGAATCGGCCCCCTGGCCCATCGTCATATCGGGCGGATACGGCCGGCTGGACACCGGATACATCGTGCGCGTGGGCAAGGACGGCGCCCATCTGATGGCCACCCTCATCGCAGAGGTTCTCAAGGCCGCTTCCATCGAATTCCACATTGAGGACAAGGGCGTGGACGGGATCTCCGCCATGACATACGAAGAGGCGGCGCACTACTGCGCATCGGCCCATGCTCCCTTCTCATCGTCGGCCATCTGGCCCGCGAAGAACGCGGGCATTCCCATCCTCGTCAAGGATATTGCCGACGATTCCTTCCCCGGCACCCTTATCAGCACCGGATCCTCCCACGGGACGGCTGTCCTCACGGACAAGGACCTCTCCCTTATCACGGTGTACGGAACGGGGCTGCTGGGCCGCGTGGGCATGTCCGGCGCCATCTTCTCCTGCCTGGCGAAGGCCGGCATCAACGTGCGTTTCATCGCCCAGACCTGTTCCGAATACAGCATTTCCTTCGCCGTCAAGACAGAAGACGAAGAAAACGCCCAGGAAGCTATCCGGGGCCTGTTCAAGGACAATCCCTTGCTTCCGCTGGACGACGTAGTGGTTGCAAACCAGGCCGTGGGCATCGTCACGGTCTTCGGCAGCAAGATGCGAAACACGCCCGGCACCTCTGCCGCAGTGTACGGCAAGATGGGCCAGGCGGGTATCAATATCATCGCCAGCGCTCAGGGCGGAGAGGAGCTGAGTATCTCCCTGGTCGTTTCCGCCGAAGACGTTGACAAGGCTTACTTGCGCTTAGGTTCAATGTAGCGCACGAAACCGAACCGGATACCCAGGATATCCGTGCTGCGGGATGCATTGAACTGGTGCAGGAAAGACTTGCTGGTCGTGGTCTCATTCCTGGTGCCCACCACATTCCCGGCATCATCCTCCACATCCACCACCTCGATTGTCGTCTTGGTCTGGTTGGTTCCGCTCCAGCTTACGCCGAAGACAGGAATGCTCACGGTGATGGCGCTTCCGTCACGCAGTTTCACAGCCAGACCGGCCGCCAACTTGGCGCCAATGCCGATACCGTCAGAGACTTTCTCGCGACGGAAGGCCTTGTCATTGCTGCGTGGCATGGAGGAAGAATAGAAGTAGTTACCAAACAGACGGCCTTCTCCGAATACGGCGAAAGTCTTGCTGCCGAAGAAGGACAGGTACTTGCGGGCCACGAAAGAAGCGCCCAGTGCATGGCGCAGGATGTTCCGGTTGGAGACGGTCACGTTCAAATCCGGAGAAGTGGAACTCAGGATTTCACGGAAGTCCAGGTTCAGGTCTGTATCCAGCCGGTATCCGTCGTAGTCCAGGTTTACGCCCAGGGACAGATCGTTGGCCGGGAACCAGGAGAAACCAGGGGTTACACTCCAGGTCTGGAACCGTCCGTCGCCGATGTTAATCAACGAGAGAAGGGCATAGCCGGCGTTGGCGTCGGCGTCGCCCTGGGCGTTGAAGCTGCGATAACCGCCGCTGATGCCAAAGGCGTGATGCCCCTTCTCGATGAATACGACATTCCCCTTATCAGGATCTTTGAACCGGTCCAGGATGCCTTGGGCATAGCCGGACACAGAGGCCAAAAGGATGGCAAGGGTAAGAAGCTTTTTCATAGTTATGTGGTTTATTACTTGATAATTCCTTCTTCCTTGAAGACCTTGGTGAGGGCCTCGACGGCCCTATCCACCTGCTCACGCGTGTGAGTGGCCATCAGGGAGAAGCGGATGAGTGTATCCTGCGGGGCGCATGCCGGCGGGATGACGCTGTTGATGAACACGCCCTCGTCGAAGGCGCGCTTGGTGACGATGAAGGTTTTCTCGAGGTCACGCACGTAGAGCGGGATAATCGGGCTCTCGGTCTCGCCGATCTCGAAGCCCTCCTCCTTGAAGCGGCGCAGGGCGTAATTGGTGACGTCCCACAGCTTGGTGATGCGCTCCGGCTCCTTCTGGATGATGTGCAGCGCCTCCAGGGCCGATGCCGTAGCGGCCGGCGTATCCGAAGCCTGGAAGATGTACGTACGGGCGGTGTGGCGCAGGTAGTTGATGAGCACCTTGTCCGCGGCGATGAAACCGCCAATGGCTGCAAGGCTCTTGGAGAAAGTACCCATGATGAGGTCCACCTCGTCGGTGAGGCCGAAGTGGTTGCACACGCCGCGGCCTTCCTTGCCGAAGACGCCGATACCGTGGGCCTCGTCCACCATGATATATACGTTCTTGAATTTGTGCTTGAGCTCGACGATTTCCGGAAGCTTAGCCAGGTCTCCTTCCATGGAGAAGACGCCGTCCACCACGATGAGCTTCACGCTCTGCGGCGGGCAGCGGCGAAGGCAACGCTCCAGGTCCTTCATGTCATTGTGCTTGTAATGCAGGCCCTTGGCGAAGGAAAGGCGGCGGCCATCCACGATGGAAGCGTGGTCGCGGTCGTCGCAGATGATGAAGTCGTCCTTGGTGAGCAGCTGCGGGATAACGCCGCTGTTCACGGTGAAACCGGTGGAGAACACCAGGGCTTCATCCTTGCCCACGAATTTGGCGAGTTCTTTCTCGAGCTGCACGTGGATATCGAGGGTTCCGTTCAGGAAACGGGAACCGGCGCAGCCGGAACCGTATTTCTTGAGGGCTTCGATACCGGCGTTGATGACGCGCTCGTCACCGGTGAGTCCGGTATATGCATTGGAACCGAACATCATAATCTTGTGACCGTCCATGGTCACCTCGGTTCCCTGTTTGCTGGTTATCTGGCGGAAGTAAGGGTAAATACCCTTCTCCATCATCTTCTGCGGAAGGTCATACTTGGCCAGTCTGGCATGTAAAAGTCCCATTTCTTCTTAAAGGTTTTAGGTTTACGAAAGTACAAATTTAGTAAAAATTTTTACTACTTGTCCAGTATGGAGTACCGGGAGTTCAAACTCTTGAACTCAGGGACCAGGTCTTTCATGCGGGCCACCAGGGCCATGGAGTCAAAGTCATAACTGGACATGATGAGGCGTTCAATGTCGTCCTTTACGTCCACGAAGTCGTATTCCCGGACATTCGCAATCATGATCTTGTCGTGGCTGGTGGGCTTGGTATTCTCCTTGGTGGCAAGCAGTTCCTCATAGAGTTTCTCGCCGTGACGGAGACCGGTGAACTCCACCTTGACGTCTGTGCGGCCACTCAGCCTGATCATCTTCTTGGCCAGTTCCAGGATTTTCACAGGCTGGCCCATGTCAAAGATGAAGATCTCTCCCCCCTTGCCCATGGAACCGGCCTCCAGCACCAGCTGGCAGGCTTCCGGAATGGTCATGAAGTAGCGGATGATGTCCGGATGCGTCACGGTGACGGGGCCGCCGCGCTCGATCTGCTGGCGGAACAGCGGAATCACGGAGCCGTTACTGCCCAATACATTGCCGAAGCGGGTGGTGATGAACTGCGTGGGGGCGGACTTGTCGGCCTGGATCTTCTTCGCCAGGGCCTGGACGTAAATCTCGCAGATGCGCTTGGAGCATCCCATCACGTTGGAGGGGTTCACGGCTTTATCGGTGGAAATCATGACAAAACGCTTTACGCCGTACTTGACGGAAAGGTCTGCCACCACCTTGGTGCCCAGCACATTGTTCTGGATGGCTTCCGAGACGTTGTCCTCCATCATGGGGACGTGCTTGTAGGCGGCGGCATGGAAGACATACTCCGGCTTGTAAAGGGAGAAAATCTCCTCCATGCGGCGGGCGTTGGTGATATCGGCCACGATGGTAGGGGCCTCGAGCGCGCTCCACTTCGAGTGAAGCTCCAGACGGATGTCGTGGAGAGGGGTCTCGGCCTGGTCCACCAGGATGAGCTGATAGGGGTTGAATGCCGCCACCTGGCGCATGATTTCCGAGCCGATGGAGCCCGCGGCGCCGGTGATGAGCACGCGCTTGCCTTCCAGGTGCGAGCCTATCTTCTGCATGTTGATGTGGATGGGTTCGCGGCCCAGCAGGTCCTCAATCTGCACCTGACGGATTTGCTGGGCGTTCTGGGCGCCCTGCCAGTCGTCGGTGATCTGGGGAGAAAGGTAGATGGAGACGTTCTCCTGGAGGAGACGGTCGGCCAGGTCCGTGTGCTTGAGGCGGTCCGCTTTCATCGGCGAAACGATGATGGCCTGTACATTGTTTTCCCGGATGCGTTCCAGGAGACGGTCGTCATTCAGATAGACGTTCACGCCCATCATCACCTTGCCGCGCATGGCAGGGTCGTCGGCGATGAAACCCTTGAGGTGGAACTTGTTGGGGCGGGCGGTACGGATGGCCTTGGCGATGTTGACGCCGGAGAGCTGGGTGCCGTACACGAACGTATTGTATGCTTCTACGCGGTCCTCGTTGAGCGCGTCATACAACGTCTTGATGGTCATGCGGATCATGGTCATGAAGACGAACATGACCACGAAGGAAATCATCACGACGCCGTAATCCATCAGATACAGATGGAAGCCGTAGCGGCACACCACCTCCACCATGAGGGCGGAGAAGATGGAACCGGCCAGGGCGGCGCTGATGTGCAGCATATCCGTGAAGGAGGAAAGCCGTAGCACGTTGGAATAGGTCTTGAAAGCCCGGAAGAAAACCAGGTTGCAGACCAGGATGATACCCATGGCGGTAATGAGTTCACCGCCCCTGACTTCCAGATCCTGATACGAATAGCGCAGCAGGAAGGCGACAAAAACGGAGAACAGCGTGGTCAGGATATCGCACAAAAGGATAATCCACGACGGGAGAATCCTCGAGGAGAAGATTTTTCGTAGAAAGTTCATAGTATTTTCAGGAAGGTAGCGAGCCGGGACTAATAGTTCTGAGCCAGTACCTGGAAATAGCTCTGGGGATGGTCGCAGACAGGGCAGACTTCCGGAGCCTTTTTACCGATTACGATGTGGCCGCAGTTGGAGCACTGCCAGATGGCGTCTCCGTCCTTGGAGAACACCTTCTTGTCCTCAATGTTCTTGAGGAGCTTGCGGTAACGATCTTCGTGGTGCTTCTCGATGGCGCCCACCATCTTGAACTTGGCGGCGATTTCGTTGAAGCCTTCCTCGCGGGCCTCCTTGGCCATGCGGTCGTACATGTCCGTCCACTCGTAGTTCTCGCCTTCGGCGGCATCCTTCAGGTTCTCCTGGGTGCCGGGAACGGCGCCGTCATGCAGGTATTTGAACCAGATCTTGGCGTGTTCCTTTTCGTTGTTGGCGGTTTCCTCGAACAGGGCGGCAATCTGGACGAAGCCGTCTTTCTTGGCCTTGGATGCGTAATAAGTGTATTTGTTTCGAGCCATGGATTCGCCTGCGAAGGCTTCCATCAGGTTCTTTTCGGTTTTTGTTCCCTTGAGATTCATAATCATTGGTACTTTGGTTAGTTTGGCTAAGGTACGCAATTATTTAATAAAATCCAATTATAGCACCTTCACTTTCAGTTTGGCGTAAGCGCGCTCCACTTTCTCCAGAGCAGCCTCCACCGTGGTATCCTTGGCCAGGATGACGCCCATGCGGCGGTGTCCCTTGATGAACGGCTTGCCAAAGAGACGGATCTGGACATCCGGCTCTGCGAGCACTTCCTCCAGGTTTTCGAACTCCACCATGGTGGTATCCCCCTCCACGACGATGGCCTTGGAGGCCGACGGTCCGTAGAAGTTCACCTTGGGGATGGGCAGGCCCAGAACGGCGCGCGCATGCAGGGCAAACTCGCTCAGGTCCTGGGAAATCATGGTAACCATGCCTGTGTCGTGCGGACGGGGGCTCACCTCGCTGAAGAGGACCTCGTCGCCGCAGATGAACATCTCTACGCCGAAGATGCCGTAGCCGCCGAGGGCGTCGGTAATCTTCCGGGCGATGTCCTGCGCCTGGGCCAGGGCCTTTTCGCTCATCGGCTGGGCCTGCCAGGACTCGCGGTAGTCGCCGTCCACCTGGTGATGGCCGATGGGATTGAGGAAGGTGGTGCCTCCGCTGTGGCGGACGGTCAGAAGGGTAATCTCGTAGTCAAACTTCACGAAGCCCTCCACGATGACCTCGCCGGCGCCGGCACGGCCGCCTTCCTGGGCGATGTTCCAGCATTTGTCTGCATCGGCCGGGGTCTTGCACACGCTCTGGCCATGGCCGGAGGAGCTCATGATGGGCTTCACCACGCAGGGCGTCCCCACCGCGGCGATGGCGGCGTCGAACTCTTCGCGCGTGGCGGCAAAACGGTAGTTGGAGGTGGGAAGCCCCAGCTTCTCGTGAGCCAGCTGGCGGATTCCCTTGCGGTTCATGGTAAGGAACGTGGCGTTGGCCGTGGGGATGACGTTGTATCCCTCCTTCTCCAGCTGCACCAGGGTGGGCGTGGCGATGGCCTCCACCTCGGGGATAATCATGTCGGGCTTTTCCTTTTCGATGATTTCCCGCAGTTTCTCCCCGTCCAGCATGGACAGGACATAGCTGCGATGGGCCACCTGCATGGCGGGCGCATTCTCATAACGGTCCAGTGCGATGACTTCTACGCCGTAACGCTGCAGTTCAATGGCAACTTCTTTGCCCAATTCTCCCGAGCCGCACAGCAAAGCCTTCTTGGCAACTTTGGTGAGCGGAGTACCGATTTTTACCATAATGATTTCGTGATTTGTGTTTAAGCCACAAATTTAATAAAAATTTTATTTTCGGGCGTCCTTCCCATACCCGTATTTGCCGTATGTATAGCCGTAGCTGGAGATGTTGTCGTAGCCGTAACCCTCTTCATAGCTGTAACGGTACTTGAGGGCGGCGGCATTGAAGTCGTTCAGGACAATGTAGGCGCGGCGGATGGGGTTCACCTCGCGGTGGAGGACATTGTTCAACTCCGGCAGCAGTTTGAGGGTGGTATAGTCGCAGCGAACGAGAAACAGCGTGGCGTCCACGTACTTGTTCACGATGGAGGCGTCGCAAACCGGGAAATAAGGCGTGCTGTCGATGATGATATAGTCGTACTTTTCCCTGAGGGCTTCCAGCATCTCCCGGGTGCGGGGGCTGGCGAGCAGCACCGTCGGGTCCGGAGGGCAGGCGCCGGAGATGAGGAGGTCCAGGTTGGCGCTCTTGCCGCTGGGGATGATGACATCCTCCAGGGATTTGGTCTCATCGGCCAGATAGGCGACGAAGGAACGGCTGCTGTCCGCCTGGCAGTGGAAGATGCGCGGAAGGGATGGCTTGCGCAGGTCCAGGCCCACCAGGAGCACCTTCCGGCCGATATGGGCCAGCGACAGCGCCAGGTTGGCGGCCACGAAGGACTTGCCCTCCCCCAGCACCGACGAGGTTACCTGGATGACCTTCGCGTCCGGGAGGGACTCCACGTTGGCGCGGAACATGCGGAAGGACTCGCTCAGGTGGTCGCGTCCGTCCTTGGGGATGAGGGCGTACTTGCGCCGGGCGCAGCTGCGGGGCAGGACGGCCAGCACGGTGGCATCGACGGCCTTTTCTACATCGGCCTTGGTCTCTACCTTGCCGCGCAGGAAGGAACGGATAATCCACAGGCCCGGGCATATGCAGAAGCCCACCATGAAGGCCAGGAGGAAGATCATCCTGCGGTTCGGGGCCACGGGCTGGCTGCTCCCGAAGGCCCGTTCGATGACGCGGAAGGTATCTTCGGAGGAATAGAGGGATATCTGGATTTCCTCACGCTTCTCCTGGAGCATGCGGTAGAGCGGCTCGATGACCTCCACCTTCCGGGAGAGCTGGCGCAGCTGGAGCTGGTGTTCGGGAATTTCCGCAATCTGGCCCCGGCTCTTGTCCAGGACGTGTTCCAGTTCCCGCTGGCGCAGGGAGTAGATGCGGATGAGGTTGTCCAGGGAGAGTTCGATACCCTTCTTGCTCGCATCCAGTTCCGTATTGATGGACAGGACCTTGGGGTTCTCTGCGGAAGAGTTGAAGACCATGCGGTCCCTCGAGACTACCTTCTCGTTGTATTTGGCGATCATGGAGTTGAGACCGGCGTCGCTCACGACTATGTAGGCCGGGACCATGCGGTAGGTTCCGGGGGGCGTCTCCACCACGAACTTGTGCACCATTTCCAGCACTTCCAGCTGGAGGATGATGTCCGTGAGCTGGTCTTTGTACTGGCGGTCGCTGTTCAGGGCCAGGTTGGCCTGCGCATTGTCGTTGAGCAGGGCGCGCCGGGACTGATATTCCCGGAAGCCTTCCTCGGCGACGTCCAGGTCGGTGGCAATATCGGCCAGGCGGTCGGAGATGAAGTCGAGGGCATCCTGGGCGGAGTTCACCTCGTACTGGTGAGCCTCCTGGTTGGCCACGGCGGTGAGCGTGTTGATGATATCGGCCGCACGGGCGGGAGAGGTGTCCTTGTACGTGAGGGTGACGATATCCGTCCGGTTGGACTTGGACCCCTGCACCGCCACGTTCAGATGGCCCAGGAAGCTGCGTGCGGCGGCAAAAGGCTCTGTCCAGGTGGCCACGTAGCGCTCCCCGGCGACGGCCTCGTCGCCATAGGCCAGGCCCAGGGTGAGCCGGAGGCCGTTCAGGAGGATGGGCCGATTATAAGGCAGCACGGAAGCATCCAGCTTGCGCGGGATGCCGTTCACCACAAGGCTGCCCACCGTGTAGGTGCTGTCCCCGTTGTGGGTGAATTCCAGGCGTACGCCCGAGGGCCGCATGGAGTCCGGATAGCGGGGGTCTGCCGTAAGGGAGATGAAGAAGGGGCTGTTGCCGTAGAACTCCGTCAGGCGGAACGGCGTAACCGCAATGGGGGCGAAGGGATTGGTGTAATGGTAGAAACGCTTGTTCAGTTCCAGCTTTTCCACCACCTTCTGCATGAGCGAGGGGCTCTGGAGGATGAATACTTCGTCGTCCAGGGCTTTCTTTCCATTGAGGTCCATGCCAAAGAGCAGCGAGAACTGCGAGTCGTTGCCGCCGTTGTTCCCGTTCAGTTTGATCCAGGACGTGCGCTCATAGACAACATCCTGCATTTTGAGGTAGATGAAAGCGCCCACAAGGGCCAGCACTACCGTAATGAGGATTCCGAACTTGAGACGCCACAGAAAATTGAACAGTCCCCCGAGGGAGACTTCTTCTTCTTGCTCGAATCTTTCCATTATAATATAAGGGCCAGAAGTGCAATGGTTACGGATACGGTGGATGCGAGGGCGCTGACGGCATTCCAGATACCGGTGGAGGTAGTGGCTGCAGCCAGGCGGGCCGTGCTCGGCGGAACGTAGAGAACGTCGTTCTGCTGGAGGAAGAAGTAAGGGGAAGAGAGGATGTCGCTGTCTCTCAGGTCTATCTTGATGTGGTGGACCACGCCGTCGATTTCCCGGATGAGGAGGATTCCGTTGCGCATGGCCGTGACGTTAAGGTCTCCGGCATATCCCAGCGCCTGCAGGATGTTGAGTTTTTCCGTGCCGTAGGTGTAAGTACCGGGGCTTCGCACCTCTCCAAGGACGGTGAACTTGAAGTTCTTGAAGGAGACATACACCACCGGCTTTTTCACATCCTGGGCGATGCGCTCCGTGAGGTAGTCTATCAGGTCCAGCCTGGTCATGCCCTCCACGTGGATGTCCCCGATGACGGGGAAGCGGATGTTGCCGTTGCAGTCCACCACGCAGGAGATGATGGGCGTCTCGGGCTCCGACAGGGTTGTAAAGCCGGAGGAGATGTCGCCGATGGTGAAATTGTAAGGATCCGTGACAGTTTTGTCCGCGCTGGTGACGATGATCTTTAGCTCGTCATCCTTTTTGATAACGGCCTCGTAACGCGTTGTGAGGGCCTGCAGCTGGGCTTTGTCGATGTTCTGGAAATACAGGACATCACGGGATGTGGCACACCCGGAAAGAAACAAAATGGCACACCCAAGAATAGCTATTTTAATAGGCTTATTCATAGTAGGTTACACTAAAAACTGTCACAAAAGTATAAAAATTCCTAATAAAAACACAACTTTTTCATAAATTTTTGACAGTCAACCTATAAGAACGAGGAGAAAAACCCAAATTCTCCTTCACGAACTTGCCGAAGGTGGAAAGGTTCGTAAAGCCGAAGTCCACCGCGATTTCCTTGACGGAACGGTCCGAGAAGCGCAGCGCCTGCGAGATAGCGTCCAGCGTATATTCGTGGATCCAGGCCAGCGCAGTCTTGCCGCTCGCCTGCTTGACGGCGGCCGAGAGGTACTTCGGCGTGATGCACAGGCGGCGGGCATAATCGGCCACGGAAGCGCGCTTGCCCTCGGCTTCGGTGATGAGCTCCAGGAAACGGCGGAAGATAAGGTCCTTCTGCTGGAACTGCAGGCCGCGGCCGTATTTCATATTGCGCTCCACCACGATGCACACCTCATAGAAGGCGGCCGTCATGAGCGAGTGCATCACTTCCTT
Source organism: Bacteroidales bacterium (assembly GCA_016288055.1). Lineage (GTDB taxonomy): Bacteria > Bacteroidota > Bacteroidia > Bacteroidales > UBA932 > Cryptobacteroides. The sequence goes on along the minus strand of JAEEXZ010000030.1, from coordinate 6,242 downwards.
GTAATAGTAGTCTCTAAGGCCGGTGAGTTTCTCCACAAACAGTTTGAAAAGGTGGTTCGCGATGCTGAACTCTGCGGCGCTCAGGTGGAACACGGGGTGCTCCATCGCATACATCATCACGGACCAGAGGCGGCCGCCGGTTGTTCCCACCGTTTTCTGGAACTTGGTGTAGGACATGCCGAAGAGGAGCCCGCGGAAGTCCTTCGACCGGTGGAAATCGGCCATCACGGAGCGCGGAGGGCCGATGAGGATGTCGCTCCGCCCCACCTCGACGGGACGGCCGCAGTAGGTGAGACGGAGGTGGCCGGCGACGACGATCATGGAGAGGATCATGCCTTCGTCGGCATGCTCGGCCTGTTCGAATGCGTCCAGGCTATCGACGACGACAATGTCGCCATCAGTATATTTTACTTTTTCCATTTCGGTGCAAAAGTAGAAAAAATAACACTAATACTGTGCAATTTTTCGTATTAATTTGCTCGTTGTGAAAAAATCGCTGTACTTTGCGGGCCGAAAAAAAGTTAGTAGCATGAATTTTACCTCTGTCAACCTCCTGTTGCAGGACAGCTTTATCAAGAACTGGGACAAGCCTGCCCTGTCCAACTATCAAGGAGTTACATTGAAATACTGCGACGTGGCACGCCGCATCGAGAAACTGCACATCGCCTTCGAGCAGTGCGGTCTTAACAAGGGCGACAAAGTCGCGATCTGCTCCCGCAACCAGGCCAACTGGGGCGTGAGCTTCCTCTCTGCCATAACCTACGGGGCGGTACCCGTCCCCCTCCTGCACGAGTTTAAACCCGGCAACATCCACCACCTCATAAACCATTCCGAAGCACGTGTACTATTCGTGGATGAAGTAGTGTGGGAAGGCCTCAACATCGAGGAAATGCCGTCCCTACAGGTTGTGGTCCAGATCAATAACCTAAAATTCCTATATGCAGAGACGCCCCAACTGTGGAGCGTGCGGGAGCACCTGAACGAGAGCTTCGGCAAGAAGTTCCCGGCCGAATTCGGCCCGTCGGACCTGAACTACTACGTGGACTCCCCCGACGAGTTGGCAGTGATCAACTACACCTCCGGCACGTCCGGGTTCTCCAAGGGCGTGATGATTCCCTACCGGGCGCTGTGGTCCAACCTGGAGTTCGGCTTTCAGCGTTTCCCGGACCTGGGCGCCGGCGAGTCGGTGGTGTCCATGCTGCCGCTGGCCCACATGCTGGGCCTGATGTTCGACTTCCTCATGGAGATGGTGCTGGGCATGCATGTCCATTTCCTGAGCCGTACGCCCAGTCCCAAGATCATCATGGAGGCCATGGCCTCCGTGCATCCGAACATCATCGTGGCCGTTCCGCTGATCGTGGAGAAGATTTACCGTTCCAAGCTGAAGCCCATCGTGGACAAGCACAAGTACCTGTTCAAGCTGCCCGGCGTGGACCGCGTGCTCAAGCGCAAGATCCGCGAGCAGCTGGTGACCACCTTCGGCGGTGAGTTCCTGGAGCTGGTGGTGGGCGGCGCCGCCGTGAACCCGGAGGTGGAAAAGTTCTTCCGCGAGATAGGCTTCCCCCTTACCGTGGGCTACGGCATGACGGAATGCGCGCCGCTGATTTCCCATGCGCGGCACGGGCTGGCGCGGGCTCTGTCCTGCGGCGTTGCGGTGCCCAACATGGAAATCCGGATAGACTCCGAGGATCCCATGCGGGTGCCCGGCGAGGTGCAGGTTTCCGGAGCCAATGTGTTCCTGGGATACTATAAGAACGAAGAAGCCACCCGTGAGGCCTTCACCGAAGACGGCTGGCTTCGCACGGGTGACATGGGCGTGATGGATGCCGACGGATATCTGTATCTCCGCGGCCGCTCCAAATGCATGATCCTGGGACCTTCCGGGCAGAACATCTACCCCGAAGAAATCGAGGGTGTGCTTAACAATATGGAATACGTGGTGGATTCCCTGGTCATCGAAGACGCTGGGGCGCTGGTGGCGCTCATCTATCCGGACTGGCCCCTGGCCGCCCAGAACGGTCTGGGGAAAGAGGCGCTGGAGCAGCATCTGACGGCCCTTCTTCCTGTCGTGAACAAGGAACTCCCCAACTACTCGCACATCAAGAAGTTCGAGTTCCTCCCGGAGGACTTCGAGCGCACGCCCAAGCGCAGCATCAAGCGGTATATCTACCAGCGCAAATAATTCATCCCGGCGGGCTCGTCGGTCGTGAGCATATCTACGCCCAGGGCGCGGAGGCGGAGGGCATCGGCCTTCTCATTCACGGTCCATGCGTTGACGGTCATGCCTGCGGCGTGAGCCTGGGAGACGGTCTCGGGATGGGATTCGTAGAGGGAGTGGTGGGCGTCAAGGCCCGTGATGCCCGCGGCGTGGAGCTCATCGACGCTGCGGTCGCTCCCCAGGTACTGCACATCCCCTCCGGCCTTGGCAAAAAGACGGCAGGCCTCGAAACTGAATGAAATGTAAGTGGTCCGGTCTGCAAGGCCGTATTCGCTTACTTTGTTCCAGGCATAGGCCACGGCGGCCGAATCGTAGGCGGCCTGGTAGTTGGATTTGAGTTCCAGCACCAGGTGCAGGGCGGGATATGCCTGCGCCGCTTCCAGGTACTCTTCCAGCGATGGGATAGGCTCTCCGTTTGCCAGCGGGTACTGCCGCAGCGCGTCGAAAGTGGAGGAGGTTATCTCCAGGCCATTGTAGTCTGCGTCGTGATTGACCACCATGCGGCCGTCGGCGGTGAGCCATACGTCGAATTCGGAGCCATATACCTTGATTTCGCCGGCGGCCTTCAGGGAGGCGATGGAGTTCTGGACGGCTCCGTCGGCCTTCCAATAGCCCCGGTGGGCTACTATCTTCATGGGAGGGGTGCCGCTGCAGGAGAGCAGGGCGCACAGGAGAAGGAGAGAGAGCTTTTTCATGGATTTATACCGTCATCTTATAAACGTTGGTGGTTTTGGGCTGGAAGCCGAGGGACTGGTAGAGGGCGTTCGCGGCGACACGGGAGGGACGCGAGGTGAGGTAAAGGTCCGTTCCCGAGAGGTGGTGGCGGGCGAAGTCCACCACATGGGTCACCAGTTGACGGCCCAGTTGACGGCCCCGGTAGGAGGAGAGCACCACCACGTCTTCGAGGTGGGCTTTCGGGCCCGTCGGGCTCAGGCACACGCAGAGCGACGCGCATCCCACGATGCGGCTGCCGTCCATCAGCGCAAAGAAGTGCGTGCCGGGCGACTCCACTGCCTGACGGATGCCCTCCGCGGTGACGGGGATATCGGCATTGAGTTCCTTCATCAGTTGCAGGATGTCTGCCGCCTGCGCTTCGGTCAGGGTTTTGAGTTCGGTGATTTCCATGGGTTACGTGTTAAGATGGTTGGGCGGCTGGGCGGCTGGGCGGCCGTGGAGATAAGTAGCTGAACGTTAGTGATTTAGGCAAAAACGTCCAGGTATTTTTGACGGGACGTTTTTGCTTATTAAACTCATTATCAATTATATACCCCCACGGTTTTTCAGGGTGACCGTCACGGAGAGGCTTAGTTTACCGGCCCGCACTGTGTAGGTGCCCACACCGAGGGTGAAGACCGCATGGTTGCCGTCCGTCACCGACGGGACATAGGGCTCCACGGTGATGGCGCCGGGGTCATAGAGCCCCTTCGAGTTGATGTAGGTGGCGTAGAGAGTGGCCATCGGCCTTTCCGGGGACACCTCGATACGGCCTGCGCTCACCATGAGCTTCCCTTCCGGGTCATCGACCTCCAGCGCACTCCCGCCAGGCATTTCGCTTTGCCCCCCTTTGGTGCACGCGCCCAGGAGGGTGAGCGCGAGGAGGAGGATTCTAAGAATGTGTTTCATGCTATTTCGTAATGGCATTTTCGTCCTTGTCCACCAGATCGAAGGCGGGCATTTTGTCTCCGATCTGTAGCATCGTCTGTGGTTTTTAGTTTCCCAAAGGTAGCGATTTCCGGGGAAATTTCACAGAGGGGGGCTTGCCGGAGCTGGGCTGGGGGCCGGTGGGCCGATGAAGTGTCGCAGGTGGGCAGCCGTACCGTCGCAGGTGGGCAAAATTCTTTCCACCTGCTGCGTTATATGCTCTGAGAGGCCAATTTGCGCTGCAGGTGGTCAACAAAAATGCCCACCTGCGACGTTTTACCGTTCCACCTGCTGCATTTTGCTTCGCCACCTGCGGCATCTGTTAAAGCACACTTTCGCCATTCTAACCCCCATCACCGTGCTTTAACCCCACCTCGCGCACCCGGTTAAAGCTCACTTTCGGTAGTTTGGCAACTGGCCAGGACCATTTTCCCCGTTTTTGGTCCTGACCAAATATTCCAGTAACTCGCCAGGACCATTTTCCCCGTTTTTGGTCCTGACCACGTGCCACCAAAACACCCCCTGTCATTCTGAGCGAAGCGAAGAATCTATCGTGCCCCATTGGGCAAACGGCCGAAGTGTATTTTTACCTGGTGAGGGAAAAGCCGGCGCGATAAACGCACTCTATTTCGTCATGCCCGGCTTGACCGGGCATCTCTTCTTTTGCCGTTTTCGCTAACCACCTAACAATGAACATTTTAAAACATCTCCTCCCATCCACCTCGCCCGGAGCAAATTCAACATTTCGCTAATAATCAACACCTTAGCAAAAACGTCTATCTCGCCGGAAAAGAAAAAAGCAGATCAAGCGCCTCGGTTTTGATAACCTTCTGGCCGAAGCCATGCCCTTCATCACCCGGCCGATCATTCACCTTGCATAAGCCGATCACGCGAAATAGACGATTAAACACTCTGAAACCGTACGCTTGATACTGATTAAGCAGGGGAAACGCTTTGGCATACTCTGCCGTATAAAAATCCGTATGTCTCCATTCATTCCCGTAACGATAGAGAAGCCACAATGAATACAACCGCCCCACATTGCCCACTTCCTGATCCTCGTAAAGATCCAGCCAAGCCGTATTGTAATCCAGCATGAGGAAGAGCAAGATGGTTCGAAGGAGTTCGTTCCTGTTGCCAAGGAGTTTCTGCCCCTTGGCTGTTAGGGACATTTTTCCCAGACGCGTTTTAATCAAGCCACACTCTTTAAGAATCACCCGCAGGACCTGAATCTCCTCTGTCTTCGGCTCACTCTTCTGCTTATACCAGTCTGTGCCCCAACTAGGCTCTCCCATCAGATAAAGCGCCTCGACAATCTTAGGCGGGATGTACCCCTGCGCCGTCAGCTTTAACTCGCCGGCCGATAATAACGACATCAGGTGCAAGACTTGTCGCATGATGGGGACCTGCTCCATCTGTTCATCTGACAACGTACGCAGTTGTATCGGACACCCCTTTTCAAAAGGCATGTACAACATTCGATACATTTCATCGGGCGAAAAACCAGTATCAAGAGAAATCATACTATTCTTTTAGACTAACTGTAACGGTCATGCTCAAGGTCTTGGCCTTTACGGTGTATGTGCCGATGGCCAGTTCAAAGACTATCATATCCCCGTCTATCTGCCCCCGGACATAAGGTTCTACGGTGATGGCGCTGGGGTCATAGAGCCCCTTCGAGTTTTTGTAGGTTGCAATCAGTTTCGCACAGGACGTTTCGCGCTCCACCGTCAAATACTTACTGTTAATTTCTAACGTCCCTTCTTCATCAACAACCTCCAACGAGCTTCCAAACGCCCCCGGCGCATCCTTGGAACATGCCCCCACTAGCACGCACGCCGCCACAAGCAAAACAAATAGTCTTTTCATCTTTCTAAAGTAGTTTTCTCACAAAGATACAAAAAGAATCCATGCATCATTCCAGGCCTCGCGGTCGTCATGCCCGGCCTATTACACGTCATGCCCGGCTTGACCGGGCATCTCTTGCCTCACAGTCCAAAAAAGGCTGGACAGGCGCTTGATGTCCATTCACGAACCTAAGCCCTTATCCAGCACAAGAGAGAAAAAACGGCAGGACTTCTCTCATCAAGACAAATATAATCAATTCTTTCGAAAACTCTATCCCTTTCCCCGAAAGATTACAAAAATTAGTTTATTTTGTCTTGCTATCATTAGTTTATTTTGCAATTATGCCCCTTATCACCAAGCCAGCTTGCTAATCGTCATTCCCGGCTTGACCGGGAATCTCTCAAAATATGTCCTCGGATTTGGAGATTCTGTCGCCAAAGCCAAGGAGGATTTCTTGGGAAGTATTAAAGAATCCATCGAAGAACAAATGTCCGAAGGCAAAAAAGTCCCCTGCTTTGAGGACGTCACGGTAGAA
>JAEEXZ010000029.1 GCA_016288055.1 Bacteroidales bacterium | reverse complement strand
ATGGACTGGAACCTGTTCCATACCCTGCTTTCGTTTGATTCCACTTCCGGGAAGGAGCGGAAAGTGGCCGAGTGGCTTCTCCAGACCCTGGAAGCGCCCGAAAAGAAGGCCATGGAAGTAGGCGACGGAACCCTCAACCTCTTCCTCTCCTGGGGCACCCCAAAAGTCGTCTTCTGTTCCCACATGGACACTGTTCCGCCGTACATTCCTCCGGTATTTCCCGATAGATCCTTCGTCGCTAACGCTCCTCAGGATGACAAAGATTCTTGTCATTCTGAGCGTAGCGAAGAATCTCCTTCCATAAAGGGACGGGGAAGCTGCGATGCGAAGGGGCAGGTATTTGCCATGTACACGGCCTGCAAGGAACTGGAGAAGGAAGGGTTTACGGACTTCGGGCTATTGCTGCTGGCCGGTGAGGAAACCGGGTCATGGGGCGCGAAGGCCTTCTCCAAGACCGGATTCAAGGCTCCCTTCCTCATTGTGGGAGAACCCACGGAGAACAAGATGGTATCGGCCTCCAAGGGAACGCTCTCTTACGACCTTACCTTTACCGGGAAGGCCTTCCACTCAGGATATCCGCAGTACGGCGTGAGTGCCGTTGACCTCTTCAACGAGTTCTATAACCGGCTCAAGGCACAGGACTGGGGCATGGACCCCGAGCTGGGGGAGACCACCTGGAACGTGGGCCTTCTTCACAGCGACAATCCGCAGAATATTTTATCGGCCCAGCTTACCTGCCGGCTCTATTTCCGCACCACGTTCGTCTCGCACGAGGCGGTGCAGCTGTGGATGCAGGCCATCCCCGAAGCAAGCTTGCGCGCCCCGGGCGACACGCCGGCGCACTACGTGACACTCGCCGGGTTCGAATCGGCCCCGGTGGCGTTCGGCAGCGACGCCCCGCACCTGAGCGGCTTCGGCCACAAGATTATCTGCGGGCCCGGCAGCATCCGCGTGGCCCATCGGCCCGAAGAGCACATCCTCGTGAAGGACCTGGAAAAGGCGGTTGAGTTATATGTAAAGATGTATAAGACGATATGGTCAAAGTGATCCTCAGTGGCTACGGAAAGATGGGCCACATGGTAGAAAAGGCGCTGCAGGAGCGGGGCGTGGAGCTGGTCGCGGCCAGCAACGACATCCAGGCCGTGGACCCCGCGGTGGCGAAGGAGTGCGTTTGCATCGACTTCACCACGCCGGACGCCTTCCGCGCCAACTACCTCTTCATCGCGCAGCATTTCAAGGCGGCCGTGGTGGGCACGACGGGTTGGAATGATATCCGGGCCGATGTCCTCCGCGCCTTCGAAACCGCCGGCACGCCCATGATCTACGCCTCCAACTTTTCCCTGGGGGTGAACGCGCTGATGGCCGCCGTAACCAGAGCCACTGCCGTCCTGAAGGGCGCAGGATACAAGGCCGATATCGAGGAAATCCACCACATCCACAAGCTGGACGCTCCCTCCGGAACGGCCAAGACGCTGGCCAGCCTGGTGGAAGCCAGTCTGGGAGAGGAGCCGGACATCCGTTCCGTAAGGGAGGGAGAAGTGCCCGGAATCCACACGCTTACCCTCAGATCCTCCTGCGACGAGCTCACGTTCCGGCACGAGGCCTTCTCCCGCGAGGGCTTTGCCCAGGGAGCCGTCACCGCCGCCCTCCTCACCGAAGGGCTGCAGGGAGTACATGAATTCAGCGAACTGTTGTAAATGTATAGAGTCCTTAAATTCGGCGGATCGTCCGTTGCCTCCGCCACCAATGTGTCGCGCGTACTGGATATCGTGGAGCAGGAAGCGCGGAAAGGCTGCGTCATCCTGGTGAGCAGCGCCATCAGCGGCTGCACCGACGCCCTCCTGAGCGGAGATCCCGCACAGTACCGCGAGATGGAGCAGCGCCACGCCGACATCGTCCGCCGCCTGTTCACCGGTCCCGAGAGGGAAGCCCTTCAGCAGAAGCTGGACGAACTCTTCCGCCAGATGCGCGAAGCCCCCTCCGACGAGACCGTCACTTTCGGCGAGCTTTTCTCCACCACCATCCTGGCCGCCAAACTAGCCACGGAAGGCTACAAGACCGTATGGCTGGACTCCCGCGACATGGTGGTCAAAGGAGACGAGCCCAAGACATACGAACTCATCCGGGCGGCCCTCTCGAAGCAGAAGGCCGATATCTTCGTCGCCCCCGGCTTCATCTGCCGGGACGCCGACGGGAAAGTCTCCACGCTGGGCCGCGGCGGATCGGACTATACCGCCGCTCTGTATGCGGCCGCCGTTGCGGCGGACAGCCTCCAGATCTGGACCGACGTTCCCGGCATCATGACGGCCAACCCGAAACAGGTTCCCGCGGCCCGGACCATCCCCCGGATGTCCTATACTGCCGCCCTGGAGATGGCATCGCACGGCGCCAAGGTGCTTTACGCTCCCACGGTAGCTCCCGCGATGGCCGCAAAAATCGACATCGAGGTTCGGAACTCTTTTGTCCCGAACGGAAAATACACGGTCGTAAATGCCGAAAAAGATGCCTCCAGATGGATTGGAGTGGCATCTGAAGGGGGAACCATCCGCCTGGTCGGCGCGGCCGATACCCAGGACGTGAAGCGTCCCGAGCCGGACGGGAAGGAGGTCATCTTCCGCGCTTTGGAAGAAGCCGGCATCCAGGCCCGCAGCATCAAAAAGGACGGGAATAGTTTTGTAATATCCGTACGCGAATCCGTGCTGGAGCAGGCCCTGAGGGCAATCCACCGTTCTTTCTTCCAGGAAATACCCATCCAGGACGTGCCTCTGTTCGTCGCCGGGGACGGAGCCGTGGCGCAGGCCCTGCTCCAGATGGTCCGGCAGAGCGCCGGAACCGTGAAAGAGAGGACCGGCAAGCACCTGCGCGTCGTAGGCCGGGCCAACAGCCTTCGGTATGGCATCGACCTGGGAGGGCAGCCTGTGATCGGCTCTGAAGGGGACTACATCGACGCCATCCTGAAGGTGGCCCCCAAGGGGTCTGTCTTCGTGGACGCCACCAATAGCAAAACACTTTACAAACGGTACGCGGACCTGCTGCAGGCGGGTATCGGCATCGTTTCTTCCAACCGGCGGTCCTTCGCCATCCCCTATGCGGAATACGCCGCCATGCAGGTGGCCGCCCGCGAAAACGGAGCGATGCTGCGCTATGAGACCACCGTGGGCGCGGCCCTGCCCATCCTGGAGTCCATCTCCCGCGGGGCCAACAGCTGCGACGAGGTGCTCTCCATCGAAGCCGTCGTCTCCTGCACCCTGAACCAGATTCTGAGCGAATACCAGAGCGGCGGCGAGTCGTTTGCCGCCATGGTGAAACGGGCCGCCGAGGCGGGTCTGACCGAGCCGGATCCGCGCGTGGACCTGGGCGGCCAGGACGCCCTGCGCAAGCTCCTCATCCTCTCCCGCGAGGCAGGCGTCCGCCTGGAAGAGGGTCAGGTGGAGGTGACGCCCGTGGTTCCGGAGACGCTGATGCAGGGGAGCATCGGCCAGTTCTATGAGAAGCTGGAAAGCTATGAGCCCAATTGGGCGCAGCAGGCGCAGGAGGCGGCCCGCCAGGGTTTCCGCCAGCGCTTCGTGGCATGGCTGGAGAAAACGCCGGAGGGCTTCCGGGCGGGTATCGGCCTCAGGAACGTTCCGCCCGTGCACCCCGCCTACTACCTCCGGGGCACCGAGAACGCGATTATCGTGCGCAGCGCCTTCCATCCCTACCCGCTGGTAATCCAGGGCCCGGGCGAGGGAGCAAGGGAAGCCGCGTCCAGTATCCTGAACGATATTTTGAGATAAAATCACTATCTTTGTGACTGTGTTGAAAGCAATCGCCATATTCGGTTTCCTGAGCTTCGGCTGGGCCGATGTGCTGGACATCCTCATGGTGGCCACGCTCATCTTTTTCCTCATCCGCGGCATCCGGGGAGACTCCACCGTACTTAACATCGTACTGGTTCTGGTGGCCCTGCTCATCCTGCAGGGAGTGGTGAGCGCACTCAACATGCGCATGATGACGGTGCTGCTCAGCACCCTCCTGGACGTGGGCGTCCTGGCCCTCATCATCCTCTTCCAGCCAGAGATCCGGCACATGCTCAACCGCCTGGCCGTACAGAGCGGCCTCACCCGCCGCACGGGCGAGCTGTTCAACCGCATCATGGGCATCAAGGAAGAGAAGATGGGCTCCCACAGCGCGGAAGAGCTGGGCGAGGCTGTGCGCGCCATGTCGGCCGAAAAGACCGGCGCCCTCATCGTGCTCCAGCACAAAAGTTCCATGGAAGAGTACATGAACACCGGCGACCGCTTCGAGGCGGACATCAACCGGCGGCTCATTACCAACATATTTTTCAAGAATTCCCCGCTGCACGACGGTGCCATGATCATTATCGGTGACCATATCGCCGCCGCACGCTGTCAGCTGCCCATGACCAACCGGACGGACATCCCCGCCCACTACGGCATGCGGCACCGCGCTGCCATCGGCCTCACGGAAGACACGGACGCCGATGTCCTGGTGGTTTCCGAGGAAACGGGCAACGTGAGCTTCGTGCGGGGAGGTGAAATCCAGACAGTTAACGATGTCAAGGAGCTTCGGCAGCTGCTGGGCTCGCTGATGGCAGGGGAGGAGACGGAGTAGTATGGACGCGAGGCTGGAAGCAAAACTGGGCTTTGACAAAGTGCGCCAGGCCATCGAAGGCCGGTGCTCCACGGACTACGCCGCCGCACGCGTCGCCGGAGAGGAATTCTGCACCGACGCGGTTCAGATCCATCGCCGCCACCTTCTTACCGATGAGATGCGCCTCATCCTCATGTTCGAGGACAACTTCCCCACGTCCGGATACATCGATGCCATTCCCTTCCTGGAGCCTATCGGCAAAAGCGCCTCCATCGACATCCTTTCGCTCGGGAAACTGCGCACCCTGCTGGATACCCTGCGGAAAGCCCTGCACTTCTTCCACACGGTGAAAGAGGGGATTTACCCGAACCTCCAGCATCTGGCGGCCGGGGTGAACGCCCCCGCGGAGGTGATGCAGCGCATCGACGCCATCCTGGACCGCCACGGAGAAATCAAGGATACCGCCTCCGACGAGCTCTACCGTATCCGCAAGAGCATCAAGGAGAAGGAAATCAACGTGTCCCGCCGCATGAACGCCATCCTGCGGCAGGCGCAGCAGGACGGCCTGGTAGAGGCCGATGCCAGCGTAAGCATCCGGGACGGCAAGATGCTCATTCCGGTAGCATCGGCCAAAAAACGCCAGTTCCAGGGCTTCATGTACGACGAAAGCGCCACGGGAAAGACCGCCTTCATGGAACCGGCCGAGATTGTTTCCCTCCAGAACGAGATTGCCCAGCTCTACTTTGACCAGACGCGGGAAATCAACCGCATCCTTTACGAATTCGCGGAGTTCCTGCGCCCCTTCGTGCCGGAACTCATCGCCGGTGCCACCTTCGTGGGAGAACTGGACTTCTGCATGGCCAAGGCCCAGGTGGCCCTGGATTACATCGCCGGCATGCCGGTGGTCTCCACCGACGGCTCCCTGAGCCTGAGGAAGGCCCGCCATCCCCTCCTCGAAAAGTCCCTCCGCAAGGAGAAGAAAGAGATTGTCCCCCTCACGGTCACCCTTACCCCCGAAAAGCACATCCTTCTTATTTCCGGCCCCAACGCCGGCGGCAAGAGCGTGTGCCTGAAGACCGTGGGACTGCTTCAGTATATGTTCCAGTGGGGTATGCTCATCCCCACCTCGGAGACTTCGGAACTCCCCGTGTTCGACCGCATCATGGTCTCCATCGGAGACGACCAGTCCCTCGAGAACGACCTGTCCACCTACAGCTCCTTCCTCACGGACATGAAAGCCATGCTGGAGGTGGCCGACAAGCGCACGCTCGTGCTCATCGACGAGTTCGGCTCCGGCACCGAGCCGGCGGCCGGCGGCGCCATCGCCGAGGCCATCCTCCACGAGCTGGACACCCGTGGCGCCTACGGCATCATCACAACCCACTTCACGAACCTCAAGCTGTATGCTTCCTCCGCAGAAACGGGCGTGGTGAACGGTGCCATGCAGTTCGACGCCCAGACCGTCGCTCCGCTCTTCCAGTTGGAAGTGGGCCTGCCGGGCTCCTCCTTCGCCTTTGAGCTGGCCCGCAAGATGGGTCTCCCCGAGGCCATCCTCCACGATGCCGAGGAGCGCGCCGGCGAGCAGTTCGTCGGCATCGAACGGAACCTCCGCAAGATTGCCAGGAGCCGCCGCCAGCTGGACGAAAAGCTCACGCGCATCCGTGCCACCGACAAGACGCTCGAAGGCCTCACGGACCGCTACGAGAAGGAACTGGAGGAAATCAAGGAGATGCGCCGGCGCATCCTGGACGAGGCCCGCGCAGAGGCCGAGAAAATCGTGCAGGGCGCCAACAAGCAGGTGGAAAGCACCATCCGCACCATCCGTGAAGCCCAGGCCGAAAAGGCCCAGACCAAAGAGGCCCGCGCAGAGCTGCAGGGCTTCCTGGGCGCCCTGGCCGAGGGCCGCTCCAAACGCGACGCCTACATCGACCAGAAACTCCAGACGGTCAAGGAGCGCAAGGAGCGCGAACAGGCCCGCAAGCGCAAGAGGGCCGACGGAGAAACCCTCCGTCAGATGGAACAGCAGGAGGCCGAGGCCCGCAAGCTGGCCGCCTTCCGCAGTGCGCCCCTCAAAGTGGGCGAGAAAGTGCGCATCAAGGATAACGGCATGGTGGGCGAAGTAGCCGTCGTAAGCACCAAGGCCGTGAGCGTGATGGTGGGAAACATCACCACCAAGCTTCCTCTGGACCGCGTGGAACGCATTACAGCCAATGAATTCAAAGCGGTGGCCAAGGCCGCCGACAACAAGCCGCGCCAGATTTACGATACCGCCATGACCGAACGGAAAGCCCGTTTCAAACTGGAGCTGGACGTGCGGGGAGAACGGGTGAACGACGCGCTGGAAATTGTGATGAAATACATCGATGACGCCATCATGCTGGGTGTTCCCTCGGTGCGAATTTTGCATGGAAAAGGAACGGGCGCCCTCCGCGAGGAGATCCAGAAATACGTACGAACGGTGCCCGGCGTTGTGTCCGTGTCCGACGAACATGTCCAATTCGGAGGATCCGGCGTAACGGTAGTAAACTTTGACTGACCTAAGACCAATGAACCTGCTAACTACCAGTAAATTAGGACAAACAGGAGAAGAAATAGCCTGTGACTTCCTCCTCTCACGGGGGCACCAGATCCTGGACCGCAACTGGCGGTCGGGACATCTTGAGCTGGATATCGTGACAGAAGCGGCGGACGGCCTGCACTTCGTGGAAGTGAAGGCCCGTACGGCACCTGTCACATCCACCCTGGCAGACCAAGTGAACCACATCAAGCAGAAGCGCATCTGCGCCGCTGCCCTCCAATATCTGAACAAGACGCATAAGTCGGACAAGGAAGTGTTCTTCGACATTGTCTCCGTCCTGTTCGACCGGGAAGAAACGGTTGTACGCTACTTCCCGCAGGCCTGGATACCCATGTACATCTAATAACCGCATATATGAGTCAGACACACAGATACTGTGTTATCATGGCCGACGGTGCCGGCTCCTCCAGACAATACCGGCACACATACGAAAGATTCCTGCAGCTTGTCCCCCGGGACAACATCCTCGTCGTCACGCTCGCGGCCTTTGCGGCGGACGCCCGGCGGGAGCTCCCCGAGCTCCCCGCCCGCAACCTGCTGCTGGAGCCATCGGCCCGTAAAACCGCACCCTGCATGGCCCTCGCGGCCTATACCCTCCTGCAAAGAGACCCGGAAGCCGTCATCGTGGCAACGCCGTGGGACCTGGTCATCCGGGACGAAGAACTGTTTACCCGCACCCTGGAAGAGGCTTTCTCCTACGTTGAGGAAAAGGACGTGCTCATGACGCTGGGCATCGTCCCCAAGACGGCCGACGTGAACTTCGGCTACATCCAGGTCAAGGAAGGACGCAACGCTCACCTGATGGCCGGCCCCCTGCAAGTGAAAACCTTCACCGAAAAGCCGCCCGTCGAGCTGGCGGAGGTCTTTGTCCGCACGGGAGAATTCTTCTGGAACAGCGGTATCTTCGTCTGGAAAGCCGCCACCATCGCCGCCGAAATGGAGAAATACATTCCGGAGGTGACGGAGCTGTTCCGCGGCTGGCAACAGGAAATCACGGATCCCGCCTTTATCGAACGCGCCTATGCCGAGTGCCCCAAGGTCTCCCTGGACTACGGTGTCATGGAGCATACGGACCGCGCCTGGCTGTATCCCGCCCGCTTCGGCTGGGCCGACATAGAGCGGCTCTAACTATTGTATAAATGCGAAAAATATCGTATTTTTGCGGGCTAATTTGCTAATATTAATTTAAACAATACTAAAACATGCAAAGCAAAGGTTGGATCAGATTCGTAGCTATCTGCCTCGCCATCGCCAGCATCTGGCAGCTCTCCTTCACGGCCATCACCCGCATCCAGGAGAATAAAGCCGCCAAGTATGCCCAGGAGCAGGCCCTGCAGTTCGTAGAATCAAACTCTGTCGCTGCCGATGTCCGCGAATTTGTGCAGGACTCCGTGGCGGCTATCCGTAACAGAGCCTACATCGACTCTGTCAGCAATGAAAACGTATTCCTTGCCTACTCCTTCAAGGATGTGAAGGAAAAGGAAATCAACCTGGGTCTGGACCTCAAGGGCGGTATGAACGTCATGCTGCAGGTTCAGCTGGAAGACCTCGTGAAAGCCCTGTCCGGCAACAGCACGGACCCGGACTTCGTGGCCGCCATGAACCAGGCAAAAGCCAAGAACGTCAACTCCAGCGCAGATTTCATCGGCCTGTTCGCCGAGGCTTGGGAGCAGGTTGCCCCCCAGCGCCGCCTCGCCGAGATCTTCGCTACCTTCGAACTGCGTGACAAGGTGGCCAACGACGCCACCAACGCCCAGGTCGTCAGCGTCATCCGCGCAGAGGCCAAGAGCGCCGTTGACAACTCCTTCAACGTGCTCCGCAACCGTATCGACCGCTTCGGTGTCACCCAGCCCAACATCCAGCAGGTAGGCAACTCCGGCAAAATCCTCATCGAGCTGCCCGGCGTAAAGGATCCCGAGCGTGTGCGCAAGCTCCTCCAGGGTACCGCCTCCCTCGAATTCTGGCCCACCTACCAGGGCAACGAGGTTGACCTCTACGCCGTGGATGCCCGCGTGGCCGAAATCCTGAACAACCTGTCCGACTCCACCACCGTGGCCAACCCCCTGTTCCAGGTGTTCTCCCCCTCCGGTTGGAACAACGCCTGCCTCGGTTTCGCCGCCGGTGTGGATACCGTACTCGTGAACAAATACCTGTCCATGGCCGCCGACGTACTGCCGGCCGGTTTCAAGGGCATGTGGTCCGTCAAGCCCAGCGAGCTGGTGAAGGGTGCCAACCTGTACGAACTGGTTGCCATCAAGGCTACCTCCCGTGACGGCAAGGCTCCCCTCGACGGCGGTGTCGTCACCGACGCCAAGGTGAACTTCAACGGCGCCCAGAACGGCGGTAACGGTGCGCCTTCCGTGTCCATGACCATGAACGCCGAGGGCGCCTCCAAGTGGGCCCGCCTCACCAAGGACAACATCGGTAAGCAGATCGCCATCGTT
Organism: Bacteroidales bacterium; assembly: GCA_016288055.1. Taxonomy (GTDB): domain Bacteria; phylum Bacteroidota; class Bacteroidia; order Bacteroidales; family UBA932; genus Cryptobacteroides. The sequence continues at coordinate 15,502 of JAEEXZ010000029.1, read as the reverse complement.
CTGGACGGTCTGGTATACTCCTATCCTTCCGTACACAATGAAATCACCGGCGGTTCTTCCGAGATCACCGGCGGCTTCGACGTCCAGGAAGCCGAAGACCTTGCCAACGTGCTCAAATCCGGTAAGCTTCCCGCCCCTGCCACCATCATCCAGGAGCAGGTCGTGGGTCCTTCCCTGGGTAGCGCTTCCATCAAGGCCGGTCTCATCTCCTTCCTCATCGCCTTCTGCCTGGTGCTCGTTTACATGGTGTTCTTCTACCAGGGCGCCGGTATCATCGCCGACATCGCCCTCCTGTGCAACGTGCTCCTGCTCTTCGGCGTGCTCGTGAGCTTCGGCGCCGTCCTCACCCTGCCCGGTATCGCCGGTCTCGTCCTGACCCTGGGTATGGCTGTGGATGCCAACGTGATTATCTACGAGCGTATCAAGGAAGAACTGGCTGCCGGAAAGGGCTTCTCCCTGGCTGTGCACGACGGTTACAAGAACGCTTACAGCGCCATCATCGACGGTCAGCTGACCACCCTCATCACCGGTATCATCCTCTTCGTGTTCGGTTCCGGTCCTGTGCAGGGCTTCGCCACCACCCTGATCATCGGTATCATCACTTCCGTGCTCACCTCCATCTTCATCACCCGCATCATCTTCGACGACCGCATCAAGGCCGGCAAGAGCGTGGCTATGTCCAACAAGCTCACCGCCAATATCCTGAAGAACACCAAGGTGGACTTCATCGGCCTCAAGAAGTGGTCCTACATGATCTCCGGTGCCCTCATCGTCATCTCCATCGCTTCCATCGCCTTCAAGGGCTTCAGCTATGGTGTTGACTTCACTGGTGGCCGTACCTACGTAGTCCGCTTCGACAAGAGCGTCACCGCCGAAGAGGTCCGCGCCTCCGTCGAGACCACCTTCGAGGAAGCCGCCAAGGCCGCTGGCATCGACCAGTACTCCGTCGAGGTGAAGCAGTTCGGTGGCGACGCCCAGATGAAGATCACCACCCAGTACAAGAACGACAGCGAAAGCACCGAGGTTGACGCCGAGATCGAAGGCCTGCTGTTCAACGCCCTCAAGCCCTTCTACGCCGAGGACATCCAGCTCTCCGACTTCACCTCCACCCTGGAGAACCCCAACGGTATCATCTCCTCCGACAAGGTGGGTCCTACCATCGCCCGCGATATCACCCGCAGCGCATTCATCGCCGTGTTCCTGGCCCTGCTGGCCATCTTCGGCTACATCGCCGTCCGCTTCAAGGGCTGGACCTGGGGTCTCGGTGGTGTCGTCTCCCTGGCCCACACCGCCATCATCGTGATCGGCTTCTTCTCCCTGTTCAACGGTATCCTGCCGTTCAACCTGGATGTGGACCAGACGTTCATCGCCGCTATCCTGACCATCATCGGTTACGCCATCAACGATAACGTGGTTATCTTCGACCGTATCCGTGAGCAGCGCGGCCTGCACCCGAAGGAAGACTTCCGTGAAACCGTGAATACCGCCCTGAACGCTACCCTCACCCGTACCCTCAACACTTCCGTGTCCACCCTCCTCCCGATGCTGGCCATCGCTATCTGGGGTGGTGAGAGCATCCGCGGTCTGGCCGTAGCCCTGTGCCTCGGTGTTATCATCGGTACCTACGCTTCCATCATGATCGGTACCCCGGTCATGTTCGACGCCACCAAGCGCAGCGCAAAGAAGGCAGAATAATCTGCCCTCTTCACGATAAAGAAACCGCGACCCTTCGACCGGGCCGCGGTTTTTTTAATGTCTAGTCACTTCGTATTTGACGACTCCTATACGGGTGAGGTCCTGGATGAATTCGGACGTGACCGCCACCTGGAATTTCTTCGAATAGAACTGGATGCGGTACTTGGTGCCCGGATCATAGAGGAAGATGGTGAGGGGAATGTTGCCCTTGTGCTTTTTGACCACCTTCACAAGGTCCTCCCGGAACTGCTGCGTGAGCATGGGCGTTGTCACATCCAGGCTGAAGCCGGAGAGGAGATCGTCGGAGATGTTCCCCAGAAGGGTTACCTTCTTCAATTTAAAGGCATAGGGGGCCGTTTTGCCCTGGGCGCGTTCTTCCGGTTTGAGGAAGAATTTCTCTCCGATCTCGCCTTCCAGGAAAAGCGTGGCCTTGGGCTGCATGTAGGTCATGAAGGCCTCGTGGTCCTTTCCGAAGAGCGCGAGCTCATAAGAGCCGCTGTAATCCTCTAAAACGGTGCGGGAGTAGGGTTTCCCCGTCTTGGTGGTCAACTGCTTAAAATCGGTCACTATACCGGCAATATAGACCTTCTGCGTCTGCTTCCTGGCTTCGCATTCGGAGATAAGGTTGGAAAGCTCCGCCATCTTGCAGCTGACGAAGTGGCGCATCTCGAAGTCGTAGCGGTCGAGAGGATGGGAACTCAGGTACATGCCCACCAGCTCTTTTTCCCGCTGGAGCACTTCCATGATGTCCATATAGCCCTCGTCTTCCGGAAGGGCCGGACGCTCGGGCTTCATCTCCTCCATGTCACCGAACAGGGAAGCGGCGCTGGAGACGGAATCATTTTTATACAGATCTCCGTAACGGGTAATGGCATCTATGAACAGATCCGAGGAACCCTTGCAGGGCTGGTAGTACATGCTGCGCTTGTGGCCGAAGCTGTCGAAGGCACCCGCGTTGAGCAGGTTTTCGAAGCTCTTGCGGTTCACGGCGCCGGACATGCGCTCCACAAAATCGAAAATATCGGTAAACAGGCCGTTCTCTTCGCGTTCTTTGATGATGGCGTCCACCACATTGGCACCGAAGCCCTTGATGGAACCCAGCGCAAAGCGGACGTCCCCGTTTTTGTTGACGCTGAATTTTGCGTCACTCTCGTTCACATCCGGGTTCAGGACCTTGATGCCGTGCCCCTTGCAGTCGTCCATGATCTTGACGATTTCCTCCATGCTCTTGGCGCAGTCCAGGCAGGAGGCGAAGAATTCGGACGGGTAATGGCACTTAAGCCAGCCGGTCTGGTAGCTCACCCAGGCGTAACAGGTGGCGTGGGACTTGTTGAAGGCATACTGGGCGAACTTCTCCCAGTCTTTCCAGATCTTGTCCAGCACCTTCTCCGGATGGCCGTTGGCCTGGCCGCCGGACATGAACTTGTCCTTGAGAGAGTTCAGGATGTCGATCTGCTTTTTACCCATGGCTTTGCGGAGCTTGTCCGCCTCGCCCTTGGTAAAGCCGGCCAGCTTCTGGGACAGCAGCATCACCTGCTCCTGATAAACCGTAACGCCGTAGGTGTCCTGCAGATACTCCTCCATCTCGGGGAGGTCGTACTCGATGGCCTGCTCGCCCAGCTTACGGGCCACGAAATCTGGAATGTAATCCATAGGACCGGGCCGATAGAGGGCGTTCATGGCGATGAGGTCCTCGAAACGGGACGGGCGCAGCTTCTGCAACCACGTCTTCATGCCTTCCGATTCAAACTGGAACACGGAAGTGGTGTCTCCGCGGCCGTAAAGGTCGTAGGTGGGTTTGTCGTCAATGGGAATGGCCTCTATGTCGATGTCTTCCCCGTGATGTTCCTTGATGAGGTCCAGGCAGTTGTGGATGATGGACAGGGTGATGAGTCCCAGGAAGTCCATCTTGAGCATGCCCACGTCCTCAATGTAATGGCCGTCATACTGGGAGGTACGGACGTCCTCTCCGGTTTCCTTGTCCTTGGAAAGGCAGATGGGAAGGTAATCCGTAAGGTCCCCGCGGCCGATGATGGTGGCGCAGGCGTGCACGCCCACCTGGCGGACGCAGCCCTCCAGGGCCTGGGCGTATTTGAGGACCTCTTTGTTGATTTCCGGTCCGTTCTTGAGCTCCTCAATGAATTCAGGTACCAGCCGGTAGCAGTTCTTGAGGGTAATCTTGACGTCCACATCCTCCATGCCCACCTGGTAGGTCTTCTTGACGCCGTCCACCTCCTTTTCAACGACCTTGAAACCGGGCTTCAGTTCGTCCAGTTTGGGGTTGAACGGGTATTCCTTCTCCTTCTTCTCGCTCAGGCGGTCGGGGACCATCTTGGTGAGGCGGTTGCTCTCGTCGATGGAGACACGGCTGATACGGGCCACGTCCTTGATGGCGCTCTTGGCGGCCATGGTGCCGAAGGTAATCACGCGGGAAACATGGCTGGTTCCGTACTTTTCCTCCACGTACTGGTGAGCCTTGGTAAGGTCCTCGAAGTCCACGTCTATATCCGGCATGGAGATACGGTCCGGGTTGAGGAAACGCTCGAACAGGAGCTGGTAACGGATAGGATCCAGGTTGGTGATCTTCAGGCAGTAGGCCACGACGGAACCTGCGGCCGATCCACGGCCCGGCCCCACCATCGATCCCATGGCACGGGAAGCCGCAATGTAGTCCTGCACGATGAGGAAGTAGTCCGGGAAACCCATGCGGCAGATGGTCTTGAGTTCGAAGTCGATTCGTTCCTCCTGCTCCTGGGTAAGGGTTTCTCCGTAGCGCTGGTGGGCACCCTGGTAGGTAAGATGGCAAAGGTAGGCCACCGAGTGGCAGAACCCGTCTCCGCGGTAGGTTCCGTGCTTGTCGCATCGGCCCGCATCGATGATGTCCTTGTATTTTTCCAGGTGCTTGTCTATTTCGGCCATGAAGGCCGGGTCTATCTCATAGACGGGGAGCACCGGGTCCCTGTCTATGGAGTAGGTCTCGATCTTATCGGCCACCTCGAGGGTGTTGGCCAGCGCTTCCGGATGGTCCGGGAACAGCGCCAGCATCTCCTCTTCCGTCTTGATGTACTCCTGCTGGGTGTAGCGCAGGCGGTCCGGATCGTCGATGTAGGCGTTGGTGGTAAGACAGATGAGGCGGTCGTGCACGGGTCCGTCTTCCTTTCTCACAAAGTGAGCGTCGTTGGTAGCGATGACCTTTACGCCGTATTTCTCCGAGAGTTTGAAGATTTCGTCGGTGTAGTAGCACTGCTTCTGGTAGAGGTCGTTGTCCAGGCCGGGGACCTCCGTCTTGTGCTTCATCACCTCCAGGTAGTAGTCCCCCCCGAATACGCGCTTGTGCCACAGGATGGCCTCCTCCACGGCCTTGTCGTCATGCGCAAGGATCGCGCGCGGCACCTCGCCCGCCATGCAGGCCGATGAGCAGATAAGCCCCTCGTGGTACTTCTCAATAACCTCGTGGCTCACCCGGGGCTTGTAATAATAGCCGTTGATATGGCCTTCGGAAACGATCTTTACCAGATTCAGGTATCCTTCGTAGTTCTTCGCCAGCAGGATGAGGTGGTAATAGCCCTTTTCCTTCACCCTGTGATCTCCCTTGGAAACGTAAATCTCGCAGCCGATGATGGGCTTGATATTCGGATGCTTCTTGGCGTACTTGAAGAACTCTTTGACACCGTACATGTTGCCATGGTCCGTGATGGCAAGGGCCGGCATACCAAGCTCTTCGGCACGGTTGAAAAGGTTTTCTATGGAGGATTGTCCATCCAGAATGGAATACTGGGTATGGACGTGCAGGTGAACGAAACTCATAGGCAACAAAGGTAACAAAAAACCGCGGCCCCATCAAGGGTCGCGGCTCTTTATTATTCCGGAAGATTTACTTCGAAAGCTTGAAGCCGATCTTGTAGTTGTCGTAGCCGTCAGCCAGCTTGGAGATGGCTGCTACTTCGCTGCTCTTTTCACCCAGCTTGGTAACCAGTTTCTTGATGAAAGCCATGGCTTTGTTGGCGGGGAAGAGCATCTTGGCGCCGTTCAAGCCGGATTCCAGGGTGCCGGTCATGCAGAAGAACTGCATGGCCTTTCCGAAGGTAAGGGTGACGGTCTTTTCAGCCTCTCCTACTTTGTAGGTTCCGGGCAGGGAAAGACCCAGCACGTTGAGCGTAAAGGAATTGTCGGCGGAGTTAAAAGTGAAGGTCATGGCCCCGGGAACGATGCCTACCTTCGCCAGGTATTCGTCGGCCTTGGTCTCAATGCCGGAGGTGACGGCCGTACCGGCAAGGTTGGAGAGGACTCCGCCTTCGGAGCTGGTGGCGGAAACGGCGATACCGCCGTAGTTATACGTTCCGTTCAGGCTCACGGGAGCGGAATACACGGTTCCGGCGAGGCTGGAAACAAGATTGGAGATAGTAGAAAAACTCTGGGCGCCGGCATGGACGCCGAACATGGCCACAAGGGCGATTACAGATACAAGTTTTTTCATAATATCACTACGTTTTTAGGGTTAATCTTTCTCTTCTTCCGGCCATCCCTGGGCTTTGACCGGAAATTCCAAGCCCTCAGGGGTAACAAGAACCGTACCGGCCTCGGGCTGAGCCAGGTGTCCGATGACGTCAAAAGTCTGGAACTCCCGACGGAATTTCTCCAGGTGAAGGATGGGCACCACAAAAAGCAGGCGGTTATCGTCGCCCCCGTTCATGGCCGCCGAAATGGGATCCATATCTAGTTCCTTGCCCAGCTGGAAACTGTTGCCTTCAAAGGGAATCTTCTCCGCATAGACCTTGGCGCCCAGGCCGCTGTCGCGCGTGAGGCGCTTCAGGGCATCGGACAGGCCGCGGGTTACGAAATACGCATAGGACGGGTAGATTTCCTGATCTTCCAGGCGATCCACCACCGATGCGTCCAGTTCCGGACGCAGATAGGAACCCACCAGCATCTTGTACTGGGCCATGTCCGGCTGTTCACCGCTTTCGTGGAACGTTTTTGCTCCACGTTCCATGACCTGCATACCCAGGTATGCGGCGCCCAGGGAGCCGGATACACAGATGAGATCCTTGGATTTGGCGGCCATCCGCCGTTTTTCGGTGAGGAGGGAGGTCTCGCCCGTGGCGCTCAGGGACAGGAACAGGCCGTTGTTGGACGGCTGCAGATCCAGGTTCACAGCCTCGAAGCCATGTTCTTTGGCCGCCACCGTAACACCGAGCCATAGGTCCTTTATCTGCGGGAAATCCAACTTGGCCGATATGCCCAGCACTACATTCAGCAGTTTGGGATGGGCCAGGGCGGCGTAAAGCTCACCCACAACGCCCACCACGCACTTGTAGCCCAGGTGCTTCAGGGGGAAATAGACCAGGTTGAAGTCGATTCCTTCCAGGTACATGCGGGCCGCCGTAGTGATGCGGGCGCCTTTTGCGCAGGTATAGCCCAGTCCGGAGACGGGTGTATAAGCAGAAAGGCGATAGAGCTGGTCTATCGCCTCGATTCTGCCAATGTCAGCAAAAGATTCTGCCATAGGCGTATTTGTTTTTAGCGGAGCTGGAAGATCACAGGGAAGGTGTAGGTAACCTTCACAGCACGGTCACGCTGCTTGCCGGGCTTCCACTTGGGGGAGCTGGAGACCACGCGGACGGCTTCCTTGTCCAGGGACTCATCCACGCCACGGAGCACGCGGACGTTGGTCACGCGGCCGTCGGCCTCAACGGTGAACTGGAGGGTAACACGGCCCTGCACACCATTCTCCTTAGCGATTTCCGGATACACCAGACGGGAGTTGACCCACTTGGAGAAGTCGTTGGCATCGCCGCCCTGGAAGGAGGGCTTCTGCTCTACGAGCTGGAAAGGAATGGCTTCCTCTTCCACTTCCTCTTCTTCCACTTCGGCTTCCTTATAGTCCTGGATTTCGATAGCCTGGTTGTTGTCTTCCAGGTTCATGAACAGATCTTCGTCAACGGCGATGTCATCGTCCACGATATCGATCTGGTCGGACAGGACGGGGATGGCGGGAGCTTCGGGCGGGGGCGGGGGAAGTTCGTCCTGGATAGCGATCATTTCTTCTTCCACCACAACCTGGGTGGTGTCTTCCAGCACGGCTACCTGAGCGTCACGGGAGGACCAGTTGAAGCCCAGGAAGACAATCAGGAGGGCAACCGCCAGGCCAATCTCGGTGAAGAGCAGGCGCTTGTTCTCAAGGCTGGCTTTTTCGGATTTCTTAATTTCCATAATCTTTATTCTTGAAAGTTATTTTTCACTGATGCAAAGGTAAGAAGTCTTTCCCATGCATCCAAAAAACGGACAAAAAAGAATCTCGCAAAGTAACCCATGCAACAAGCAGTGATTCAGCACTTTACAAAAATCACGCTTTTCGAAATTCTCTCACGCAATTCCCCACATGTCGAAAACACGTAAAATTTTGCTTTTTACCACTACCTTAAACGGAAGATGACAGGGAAGGTATAGGACACCTTCACAGCACGGTCCCGCTGCTTTCCAGGGGTCCAGCGGGGCGAAGAAGCCACCACCCGGACGGCCTCCCGGTCCAGGATGGGGTCGGCGCCTTTGAGCACCCGGACGTCGGAAACAGATCCGTCCGTGCCGATGGTGAACTGCAAGGTGACACGGCCCTGCAAACCCATTTCCCTGGCCTGCTCCGGATAAATCAGACGGCTGTTCACCCATTTGGAGAACTCGTTGGCCTCGCCGCCATTGAAGGTAGGGCGGGTCTCTACAACCATCATGGGAATCACTTCATCTGCCTCTTCCTCCTCGACGATTTCGGGCTCTTTATAAAGCTTGATCGCGATGGACTGGCCGTTTTCTTCCGTGAGGTTCATGAACACGTCCTCGACCTCTATTTCGTCATCGACAATGTCCAGGACGTCTGATATCTCGGGAATCTCGGGCAGGGCGGGCGGCTCCGGAGTGGAAGGCAAATCAATGGCGATGATATCTTCCTCATCCGGAATGGTAGTATTGTCCTGCAAAACCGCCAGCGGAGAAGGTTTCGAAGAGGCCTCCAGCAGGAAAAGAAGTGCGCCAAGGGCCACGACGAATCCGATTTCAGAGAAGAGCAGTCTTTTGTTTTCCAGACTGGCTCGTGCGCTTTTCTTAGTTTCCATGTTACAACAGTTTAAAGGGTTAGACAAAGGTTCCGGAACTGTTGCAAAGATAGGTGCAAAAGCGGGCCGTTTCAATAACAGCCGCCTTGCAAAAACTCGCAGGGCGGCTGTCGTAGAAAATTGATTATCAGTGTATTCTTTCTCTCCCGGAAAAGCTATTTCTCTAATTGTAACAGGAGAAATTCACTGTCCGGGGCTTCCGAAGCCTTGATGCGCTCCTTCAGGCGGTAAAGGCGGTTATAGACATAAGGCTTGTCTTTCTCCAGCAGGGTAGAGATAGTGGTGGAGGAGAAACCAGCCACCGTAAACATGTATAGCAGATAATCCTCTTCCTTCCACTTGGGGCAGCTGGCGCGGAGCCGCTTCATCACCTGGTCATGCGACTCGTTGAGCGATTGTTCCAGGTTCTTCTGCACCTTTTCATCGGCCCGGAGGCCCTCCACCAGGGTGCGCACTTCCTTAAGGATCTTCGGCTGCAGGGAAGAAGTCCCTTCGTACACGTAATACTGCTCGCAAAGGCGGTCCAGCATATCCAGGCCGATGGAGGACTTTTCTCCCTTCCTGGTGCCCTGAAGGGCGCTCAGACGGTTCTGAAGGTCCTCGGCGATGGACATGACGCGGTCGTTTTCCTCACGCTCCACGATAAGCTGCTTCTCTATCTGTACCTTTCTGGCCCAGAAATAAAGGAGCAAGGTGGCCAGCAAGGCCACTATCAGGAACAGAAGCGCCCAGGCCTTTACACGGGCCTTTTCAATGGAACGGGCTACTTGCTCGGCCTTCAGGAAGGAGACCAGCCCGCTGTCGTAGCGGTTGGTGGCCGTCTGCACCGTTCCCATGAGCTCCCACACACGCATCTGGTCCACCGCCGGTCCATTCTTGTCAAAGTAATGGCAGGCGCGCTGCAGGGCGGCTTCGGAGGCGTCGTCCAGGAAATAGTAGGTGCGGTAGAAGCTGTACGCCGTAAGGTAGTCGTAGGTGGCTTTCTCGCGGTCTGAAAGGGTGCTGCGGTCCAGGCTGTCCAACATGTACAGGGCCTGGTCCGGATGACTTTCCAAACTGCCTGACGCTTCCCGCAAAATAGCATTCTCCCGGCTGCAAGCAATCGGGAGAATAACTAAAATACAGGATATCAGGAATTTCCGCATGGGATTAAAGATTGCGGAGGAGGTTGGTCAGGGACACCTTCTTCTCAATCATGTCGCGGAGATCTTCAATCTTCACGCGCTCCTGTTTCATGGTGTCGCGCTCGCGGACGGTAACGCAACCGTCATTCAGGGAATCGTGGTCCACCGTGACGCAGAAAGGCGTGCCGATGGCATCCTGACGGCGATAGCGCTTGCCGATGGAATCCTTTTCGTCGTACTGGTAGGAGAAGTCGTATTTGAGCTCGTCCACAACCTTCTGGGCCAGCTCCGGCAGGCCGTCCTTCTTCACGAGGGGCATCACGGCCACCTTGATGGGGGCCAGCGGGGCAGGAATGCGCATGACGACGCGCTCTTCGCCGTTTTCCAGCGGTTCCACGGTGTAGGAGTGGGCCAGAACGGCCAGAACCATACGGTCCACACCGATGGAAGTCTCAATCACGTAAGGAGTATAGGAGGTGTTCTCTTCGGGATCGAAGTATTCGATCTTCTTGCCGGAGAACTTCTGGTGGTTACCCAGGTCGAAGTTGGTGCGGCTGTGGATACCTTCGAGCTCCTTGAAGCCGAAGGGGAAGTTGAATTCGATATCGGTAGCGGCATTGGCGTAGTGGGCCAGCTTCTCATGGTCGTGGAAACGGTAGTTTTCCGCACCCATTCCCAGGTTCACGTGCCACTTCATACGGGTTTCCTTCCACTTCTTGAACCAGTCCAGCTCGGTGCCGGGCTTGATGAAGAACTGCATCTCCATCTGCTCGAACTCCCTCATGCGGAAGATGAACTGGCGGGCTACAATCTCATTGCGGAAGGCCTTGCCGATCTGGGCGATACCGAAAGGAATCTTCATACGGCCGGTCTTCTGGACGTTCAGGTAGTTCACGAAGATACCCTGGGCCGTCTCCGGACGCAGATAAATGAGGTTGGCGCCGTCTGCGGTGGAACCCATGGACGTGGAGAACATCAGGTTGAACTGACGGACCTCGGTCCAGTTGCAGGTACCGGAAATAGGGCAGACGATATTGCAGTCGATGATGATCTGACGGTATTCGGCGAAGTCGTTGGCCTTTTCGGCAGCCACATAGCGGTTGTGGACCTCGTCCCACTTGGCCTTCTCGCGAAGGACGTTGGGGTTGGTGGCGCGGAACTGGGCCTCGTCGAAGGAGTCACCGAACTTCTTGCGGCCCTTGGCCACTTCCTTCTCGATCTTTTCCTCGATCTTGCCCAGATAGTCCTCGATGAGGACATCTGCGCGGTAACGCTTCTTGGAGTCTTTATTGTCGATGAGGGGGTCGTTGAAGGCGCCCACGTGGCCGGATGCCTCCCAGATGCGGGGATGCATGAAGATAGCCGAATCGATACCGACGATGTTCTCGTTGAGGCGGGTCATCGCCTCCCACCAATAGTTCTTGATGTTGTTTTTGAGCTGTACGCCCATCTGGCCATAGTCATACACGGCGGCCAGACCGTCGTAAATCTCACTGCTGGGGAAAATGAAGCCGTACTCTTTACAGTGGGCTACCAGCACCTTAAAAAGTTCATCTTGTGTCATATATCAATCTTATTGTCTTTGTCTAAAATCTTGCAAATTTAACCAAATATTTCGGGAAAAGCCGTCCGGAGCGCGGGTTTCGAAATCTCCTTCAGGGGCTTTTTCACAAAATCCCTCTCTCCGATAAGCGGATGAGGAATGGTAAGTTCTTCTGTCTGAATATGTTCGTTCCCAAAATAGAGAATGTCAATATCGATGATACGGTCGTGGTACTGTCGCCGGCCCTCGCTGTCGAAAAGCGGCTCGTCCGGATCCCGGCCCAAATCCCTTTCAATTTGCTTGATTGTATGGAGAAGGGCCGATGCCTGCTCCTCGGGCGTCCCCTTCACGGGAAGCCGGTACAGGAGGCACATGTTCAGGAAATCCGGTCCTTCGAAGCCCCAGGCGGGGGTTTCCACGATGCGGGAAATGCGCTCGGGATGCGTGCCGAAGGCCTCGTCCAGCCGGTTCACCGCCTGCAGCAGATTGCTGTCGCGGTTGCCCTGGTTGGAACCCAACCCCAGATATACTTCCACTCTTTCCACTTAGTCCAGTTTTCCGTAATCGTCTTCTTCGTAGTCCAGTCCCAGTTCCACGCGGGCCTCTTCCGAGAGCATGCTGCGGTCCCAGGCCGGTTCGAAGGTAAGTTCAATTGTACATTTCGTCACTCCGGGGACACTTTCCACACCCTCCTGGACCTCTTTCATCACCTGGTCCGCCATGGGGCAGTTCGGGGCGGTGAAGGTCATGAGGATGGACACCTCACAGGCCTTGTTGATGGTGAGTTCATACACCAGTCCCAGGTCGTAGATGTTCACCGGAATCTCCGGATCGTACACCTCCTTGAGAGCCGAGATGACGGCCGCATACAAAGGCTGCAGGGCCTTCACGTCCTCTGCGGTGAGTATTTCCTTATCTGCCATTCTCCGCTGTCTTTTTGATGGTTTCTATCATGGAGACCAGACCGTTCGCACGGGTAGGGGAAAGGTTCTCCTTCAGGCCGATTTCGGCCACGAAAGCGAAGTCATCGGCCGCAATCTCCTGCGGGGTACGGCCGGAATACACGCTCACCAGCAGCGAGATGATGCCTTTGGTGATAATGGCGTCGCTGTCCGCCGTGAAGTAGAGTTTCCCGTCCTTCTGTTCGCTGTCCAGCCACACGCGCGACTGGCAGCCCTTGATCAGGCGGTCTTCGGTCTTCTTTTCCTCCGGGAAAGGCTCCAGGGCCTTGCCCAGCTCAATCAGGTATTCGTATTTGTCCAGCCACTCGTCATAGAGAGAAAAATCCTCGATGATCTGCTGTTTCTTTTCTTCTAACGTCATACTAACATGTTAATGGCCTTGTCCAGGCTCTTGATAAAGTATTCCGCCTCTTCCAGCGTGTTGTAAGGCGCAAAAGAGGCGCGCAGGAGGCCTGTTACGCCCAGACGGTCCATCAGCGGTTCCGCACACATCTGTCCGGAACGGAGGGCGATGCCCATCTTGTCCAGAATAAGGGCCAGGTCCTCGTGATGGGCTCCTTTCACCGCGAAGGAGAACAGCGGAATCTTTGCCTGGCGATCGGTTCCATAGAGGAGGATGCGCTCATCGGCCATGAATTTTGAATACACGTATTCCAGGATGGTTTCCTGCTCTTTCTGCACATCGGGGTCTTCCCGCATGGCGCGGGCTACTTCCATGGCGGGGACCAGCGTGGGAATCCCGTTGAAATGCTGGGTTCCGGCTTCGAACTTTTCCGGAAGGGGAGCATAGGTGGTTCCGGAGAAACTCACGCTTGCAATCATTTCGCCGCCGCCCATGTAAGGGGGCATGGCATCCAGCCACTTCTTCTTCCCGTAAAGGACGCCCGTTCCGGTAGCCGCGTACAATTTGTGGCCGGAAAAGACGTAGAAGTCGCAGTCCAGCGCCTGCACATCGACGGGGCAGTGCACTATGCCCTGCGCGCCGTCAACCAGCACCGGAACCCCAGCCGCATGACATTTTGCGACGATTTCCTTGACGGGATTAATAAGCCCTAACACATTGGAAATGTGAGAGATACACACAATCTTTGTGCGCCGAGAAATCAATTTTTCCAGCGTCTCCACCATCAGTGCGCCATTTTCGCGAATGTCAAGGACTTTAAGCACAGCCTTTTTGCGCTGGCATAGCATCTGCCAGGGAACGATGTTACTGTGATGCTCGGCCGTGGAAACGATAATCTCGTCACCCTCTCCGACGAAAGCCTCGCCAAAGGAGAAGGCCACCAGGTTTATGGCGGCGGTGGCGCCTGAAGTAAAGACAATCTCCTCGCGGGAGGCCGCGTTCAGGAATTCCTTCACGGCATCGCGGGCGCCCTCGTATGCCTCTGTGGCACGGGCGGCGAGGTGATGGACGGCACGGTGGATATTGGCGTTTTCTTCAAGCGCGAGCTTGCCGGCCAGATCCGTCACTGCAAGAGGACGCTGGGCCGTTGCGGCGTTATCCAGATACACCAGGGGCTTCCCGTACACAGTACGGGAAAGGATGGGGAACTGTTTGCGAATCTCAGATACGGACATTGTCTTTGATAAAGTCTGCAAATTTACATAAATTTGCGATATGATTGACTATATCAAAGGACAAATCGTGGAGTTGACCCCCACGGAGCTTATTCTGGAAAACGCCGGAATCGGCTACAGCATTCTCATTTCGCTGCAGACGTACGAGGCTTTCCAGCAGAAGACGCAAGCGGTCGCCTACATCCATCACTACATCCGGGAAGACGAAGAACTGTACTTCGGCTTCGCAACCAAAGACGAGCGAGAGCTGTTCCGCCTCCTTATCAGCGTGTCGGGAATCGGTGTGGCCAGCGCCCGTATGATGCTTTCCACGCTCACCTCCGAAGAAATCCGCCAGGCCATCCTGGCAGAGGACGTGAACAAGATCAAAAGCGTCAAGGGAATCGGGCTCAAGAGCGCTCAGAGACTGGTCCTGGAGCTCAAGGATAAGGTTGTCAAAGGCGAGGGAAGCGCAGATACCGCCCTCTTCAAAACCAACGACAGCGCCCTCACGGAGGAAGCCACCACAGCCCTTGTCATGCTGGGCTTCTCCAAGGCCAATATCGCCAAGGTAATGCCGTCTATCCTCAAAGACAACCCCTCCGCCAAGGTAGAAGACATAATTAAAGCCGCCCTGAAGCGGCTCTAGTTGTTCCACGTGGAACAATCTCATCTTCCAAAGTAAACCAGGAGAACTGAAATATCCGCCGGAGAAACTCCGGAAATCCTTGAAGCCTGAGCGATTGTCTCGGGCTTATATCTTTTCAATTTCTGCCTGCACTCTATCGAGAGGCCGTTTAAAGCGTCGAAATCAAAGTCCGCAGGAATCTTGATATATTCCAGACGGTTGTTCTTTTGCGCCTGCAGTTTTTCACGCTCGATATACCCGGCATACTTAATGGAAATCTCAACGGATGTGACCACGTCAGAACTGTAGTTTGTTCCACGTGGAACAACAGTAAGCAATTGCTCCAGGGTGAGCTCCGGTCGTGCCACCAGTTCGGAAAGGCGCTTGGATTCCGTCAAAGGAGTGGACTCCAGGCGCTCCAGAAGCGGATTTACCAGAGAAGCCTTCACCTTATAAGAATCACAGAAAGCGGCAAGGAGGGCGACGTCCTCCTGCTTTTTCATTACAGCGGCGTAGCGCTCCTCGCTCGCGTATCCAAGGGAATGAGAGAGCTCTGTAAGACGGAAATCGGCGTTATCCTGGCGCAGGAGGATGCGATACTCTGCACGTGAAGTGAACATGCGATAGGGCTCATCCACGCCCTTATTGATCAGGTCGTCAATGAGGACGCCGATGTAAGCCTGGTCGCGCCGAAGGATCATCGGCTCGTGTTCCATGAGGAACAAATGGGCGTTCATCCCGGCGACGATTCCCTGAGCCGCCGCCTCCTCGTAACCAGTAGTACCATTCACCTGGCCAGCCAGGAATAGGTTATCTACAACCTTGGAGCGAAGCGAGTGATGAAGATACTGAGGATCGAAATAATCGTATTCAACAGCATACGC
>JAEEXZ010000080.1 GCA_016288055.1 Bacteroidales bacterium | reverse complement strand
CTGCAGAACATTACCGGTCCTTCCGGGGTTCCCAGCGGCTATCCTTCCATCGACCGCGTCACCCAGGGATGGCAGAAGAGCGACCTTATCATCCTGGCCGCCCGTCCTTCCGTGGGTAAGACGGCCTTCTCGCTGAACATCGCCCGCAATGCGGCCGTCGAGGCCAATATGCCCGTGGCCGTGTTCTCCCTGGAAATGAGCGCCGACCAGCTGGGCAAGCGTCTGATCACCACGGAAAGCGGTCTTTCCGGAGAAAAGATCAAGGGCGGCGTCAAGCTGGAGCCCTACGAGTGGGTCCAACTGGAGGATACCCTCAAGCGCCTGGCCAAGGCTCCGCTGTATATCGACGATACGCCGGGTATTCCCATCATGGAATTCCGGACAAAAGCCAAGCGCCTGGTCAAGCAGAAGGGCGTGCGCCTGATCGTGGTGGACTATCTTCAGCTCATGCAGGGTCCGGTGGAACTCCGTGGACTGCGTGAACAGGAAGTGGCGGCCATCTCCCGTACCCTCAAGGCTACGGCCAAGGAACTGAACATCCCCATCATCGCCCTGTCCCAGCTGTCCCGTAACGCCGTACAGCGCACGGGCGGTACCGGCAAGCCGCAGCTGAGCGACCTCCGTGAATCCGGATCTATCGAGCAGGATGCCGACATGGTCATCTTTATCCACCGTCCGGACTTCGTGGGCATGTCCGACAATCCGGAGGACAAGGAGAAGGCTATCATCGTCATCGCCAAGCACCGTAACGGTGAGGTCTGTGACATCGAAATGAAGTACAAGGCCGGACAGGTGAAGTTCGTGGAACCGGACCAGAGCCTGGACGTCTATGCCAGCCAGGGCCCGGTGGCCAGCGCCGCCAATCAGCCTTCTGGGGATAACACCCCGGACTACAATTTTGACAGTCAGAGTGACTTCTAATATGCGCAAGGCATTGTTTTCCATTTGCATGCTGCTGGTTTCCCTGTCGCTTTCGGGCCAGGGAATTCCGCTTTGTAAAGAGACCCCTTTCCAGGCCGGTGAGACCGTGGAGATGGGTGTCATGTTCAAATGGGGCGCCGTGAATACGGAGGTGGGTCGCGCCCGCCTCACGCTGGAAACCGTTCCCTACGGTCCGGATTCCACCCTGGTCAACCATGCCTGCTGCAGCATCAAATCGGCCCCGTTCTTCGACGTCTTCTTCAAGATGCGGGAGAACTTCCAGACCTGGTTTACGCTGGACGGGCAACGTCCGCTGGAAGCCATCCGCGACACTTATGAGAACGGCTACAGCGCCACCAACCATTACTTCTACGATTGGGACGAGGGCGTCATCCGGGCCGATGTCTCCTTCTACGGAGAAGCCCCGAAACACCACGACCTGCCCATTCAGGGCATGTCCAACGATATTGTGAGCCTGATCTATGCGCTTCGCTCCGTGGACTGGACGGCCTGTCAGGAGGGAGAACCGGTGGAGGTTCCCTTCGCCATCGACGATTCCGTCTTCCAGGTGAAGGTGACGTACCAGGGCAGGGAAGACTTCAAAGTGCGCAGGATCGGCTGGTGCCGGGCGCTGCGTTTCTCCTGCTCGGTGGTGGCCGGAGCCCTGTTTGCCGGGGACCAGCAGTTGCAGGTATGGTTCAGCGACGACGCCAACCACCTTCCGCTGGCCGTGATGGCCCCTCTGAAAGTGGGCAACATGTGGGCCTGGCTGAAAAGCTGGGACGGTCTCAAGGCTCCTTTTGAAGCAAGATATTGAATGAAGAAAAACGACAGCATATCCCATTTGGGAAAAATCGTCAGTATGACCCCGCAGACAACTACGGTGGTCTTTTTGCAGCATGGGGCCTGTTCACAGTGCCACGCTGCGGGCCTGTGCGGCATGGCCGATATGTCCGAGAAAACCCTCCAGGTTCCTACGGACCCCTATGCCGGCTATAAGGTGGGCGACGAGGTTCAGGTGCTGCTGAAAGCGTCCATGGGCATGAAGGCCGTCTGGCTGGCCTACTTCATTCCCCTCGTGGTGATGCTCTCCGTCATCCTGGGTCTCATCGGCCTGGATGTGCCGGAGATTCCCGCCGCGCTCTCGGGCCTCGGCGTCCTGGGCCTTTACTACCTGGGCCTGTGGCTTTTCCGGGACAAATTGCAAAACGAATATATATTTACAATTAAACCACAACTATGACAAGTACGATTATCTGGACTATCGCGGTGGTAACCGTTCTGGGCCTGGTGCTTGCGCTGGTTCTGTACCTTGTTGCACAGAAGTTCAAGGTAGAGGAAGACCCGCGCATCGACGAGGTGGAGAAGGTTATGCCCGGAGCCAACTGCGGCGGCTGCGGATTCGCAGGCTGCCGTGCGTTTGCCGAGGCAGCCGTAAAAGCCCCCAACCTGGACAACAACTACTGTCCCGTGGGAGGCAACGACACCATGGCCAAGGTGGCGGCTATCCTGGGTTACGAGGTGAAGGCCAAGGCTCCCATGGTGGCCGTCGTCCGTTGTAACGGCACCTGCGAGGCCCGTCCCCGCGTGAACGATTATGACGGCGTCTCCTCCTGCATGGTGAAATCCACCCTGTACAGCGGCGACACCGGCTGCGCTTTCGGCTGCCTGGGCTGCGGCGACTGCGTGAACGCCTGCCAGTTCGGCGCCCTTTCCATGGATCCCGTCACCGGTCTTCCGGTGGTAGACGAGGAGAAGTGCACCGCCTGCGGCGCCTGCGCCAAGGCCTGCCCCAAGCTCATCATCGAACTGCGCCCGAAGGGACCCCGCGGCATGCGCGAGTTTGTCTCCTGCGTGAACAAGGACAAAGGCCCGGTGGCAAAGAAGGCCTGCGCAAACGCATGCATCGGATGCGGCATCTGCGCCAAGACCTGCACCCATGAGGCCATCACCGTGGAGAACAATGTCGCCGACATCGACCCGGCCAAGTGCAAACTCTGCCGCGAGTGCGAGGCCATGTGCCCCACCGGCGCCATTCATGGCGTAGGCTTCCCCAAACCGCTGGACAAGGATGCCGTGAAAACCCGCATCAAGGAACGTCAACAAAAAGCAAAGGAGGCTGCCAATGTCTAAGCATACATTCTCTATCGGCGGCGTACACCCGCATGACAGCAAGATTTCCCGGGAGTGTGCCATTGAGGTGCTTCCCATTGCACCTACCGTGTACATTTCCGTCGCCCAGCACATCGGCGCCCCGTCCGTGCCCTGCGTTGCTGTGGGCGACAAGGTGAAGGTGGGCCAGGTCATCGCCGAACCCGGCGGTTTCGTGAGCGCCTTCATCCACTCTTCCGTTTCCGGAACCGTCAAATCCATCGGCCCCCGTCCGGATCTCGCCGGCCGTCCCGCCACCCATATCGAGATTGCCGTCGAAGGTGACGAATGGATGGAGGGCATCGATACCAGCGATACCCTTGTCACCGAGATTCCCTCGGACAACAAGGCCATCATCGAGAAAATCCGCCTGGGCGGTGTTGTGGGCCTGGGTGGTGCCACCTTCCCCACGCATGTGAAACTGAGCCCGCCTCCGGGCTCCAAATGCGAGCGCGTCATCATCAACGGCTGCGAATGCGAGCCTTACCTCACTTCCGACTTCCGCACTTTGCTGGAGAAAGGTGAGCAGGTGGTTGTGGGCGCCGCCATCCTGAAGCAGGTGATGGGAGATGTTCCCTGCACCATCGCCATCGAGGAGAACAAGCCCGAGGCCATCGCCCACATCAAGGAAGTGATTGCCAAGCTGGGATACAAGGGCATCGAGGTCATGACCATGAAGATGATGTATCCCCAGGGCGGTGAAAAACAGCTCATCGACGCGGTAATGCACCGTCAGGTGGGTTCCGGCGCCCTGCCCATCAGCGTAGGCGCCGTGGTCCAGAATGTCGCTACGGCCCTGGCCGTGTACGATGCCGTACAGAAGAACAAGCCCATCGTGGACAACTCCGTGACCGTCACGGGCGAGTGCTTCCCCCATCAGGCCAACCTGCTGGTGCGCGTAGGTACTCCGCTGTCCTATATCCTCGATTATCTCGGAGGAATTCCGGCCGATGCAGCCAAGGTTATCAGCGGCGGTCCCATGATGGGACGCGCCGTCGCCAACCTGGATGCCGCTACCGTGAAGGGAACCGGCGCCCTGCTGCTGCTGACGGAAGCCCAGACCCGGCGAGCCCCCGAGACCAACTGCATCCGCTGCGGCAAGTGCGCCGATGCCTGCCCCATGGGCCTGGAGCCGTTCCTGCTGGTGAAACTCGCCCGCAACAAGGATGTGGAGGCCCTGGAGGCCAATGCCGCGCAGGACTGCATCGAATGCGGTTGCTGCCTGTATTCCTGCCCCGCCCACATTCCGCTGCTGGACAACATCCGCATCGGAAAGGGTTCTGTTATGGCTGCCATTCGTGCACGTGCTAAGAAATAGTTCATCATGAGTAAATTAATCGTATCACCTTCTCCCCATATCCACTCCAAGGACTCCACCCGGTCCCTGATGCTGGATGTAGTGATCGCGCTCATCCCCGCCGTCATCTGCTCCGTGGTCTTCTACGGCTGGCAGGAACTGCTGGTGCTGGGCGTGAGTGTGGCCTCCTGCGTACTGCTGGAGTGGGCCATCACCAAATATATGCTTAAGAAGCCCTCTACCGTGGGCGATTTCTCGGCCGTCATCACCGGTATCCTGCTGGCCTTGAACGTGCCTTATACCACTCCCTGGTGGGTGATTGTAATCGGCTCCGTCGTTGCCGTGGGCGTCGCCAAGATGACTTTCGGCGGTATCGGCCAGAATATCTGGAACCCCGCCCTGGTGGGACGTGTGTTCCTCCTGGTTTCCTTCCCCACTTACATGACCACCTGGAGCCAGCCGCAGGGGCTGTTCGGTGTGGACGCCGTGTCCGGCCCCACCCCTCTCGGCACCATTCAGGAAGGCCTCATGCAGGGGGCTACGGTTCAGGAACTGACATCGGCCTACAACTATTCCGACCTGCTGTTCGCCAATCTGGGCGGCAGTGCCGGTGAGGTCTGCGCCCTGGCGCTGCTGGCCGGCTTCGTGTACCTGTGCATCCGCAAGGTTATCAAGCCCTGGATCACCCTCAGCATCTTCGCCACGGTGGCCCTGACTTCCCTCATCTTCTGGGGCATCGATCCTTCCCGTTTCACGGATCCCGTCTTCAACCTCCTTACCGGCGGTCTCATCCTCGGCGCCTGCTTCATGGCTACCGACTATGTGACTTCCCCGATGAGCCTGTGGGGCGGCGTGGTCTTCGGCGT
>JAEEXZ010000079.1 GCA_016288055.1 Bacteroidales bacterium | reverse complement strand
CCAGCGTGCCGGAATATACCTCGGCCGGCATATCGGGCGACCCGCCGCCCACAAACCCCAGCACCGTGAACAGCGCAAGCGTAATGAGGAAGGAGGGAACCGTCGTATAATACATGTACTGGATGTGCTCGAAAAGGCCCACCCGGTTCACCGAGGAGGCCAGCACCGTCGTGTCCGACAGGGGGGAGATCTTGTCTCCGAAGTAGGCGCCCGAGATAATGGCGCCGGCCGTCATGGCATCCGAGAAACCCTCGGCCCGGCCGATTCCCAGAAGGGCCACGCCTACCGTGGCGATGGTGGTCCAGGAGGAGCCGGTCATTACGGAGACCAGTGCACACAGCACGCAGGCCGTAAGCAGGAACAGCTTGGGGCTGATAATCTGGATTCCGTAATAGATGAAGGACGGAACCACACCGCTCATGGTCCAGGTGCCGGAAATAGCACCGATCAGGAGCAGAATCAGGATGGCCGATCCCACATTGCCGATATTCGCACAGATCTCCCGTTCAAACTCCTTCCAGGGAATCCGGTACAACCACATTCCCAGCCAAACCGCCACGCCGGCCGCGACCAGCAGCGACACCTGCGAGGCACCCAGAATGGAATCCGAACCAAAGATGGAAATGTCGAAGGCGAGCAGCGCTACCAGGACAACAAGGGGGATAAAAGAGACAAGTGTCCTTTTCACATTCATTCTCATAGTGCTACCTGGGCTTCAATCGTGGCGAGTGCCGCCTCCAGATGTTCGGCGGTAAGATCCTTCCGGACGGCTTCCAGATCCAGCCCTTCCAGATATTCTTTCAGACGGGAAGGATCCGCATCGATATGGCTGGCGCACTGGGCCCATCTCAGGAAGGGACGGGACAGCAGTTTGTACAGGTCCACCGACGTGTTGAAGATATCTTTAAGAACCGGCGTATAGGCCATCATGCGATGGAAAACGCCCTTCTTTCCGCGAAGCAGGGAGACGGGAGCGTCCTCCGGGAAGGTGCAGGAGAGCACCACTTCTTCGCTGGCAGACATCTCCGGTACGCTGACGACTACCGCCAGGTCTTTCCCTTCATAATGCCAAGTGGCCGGAGCACCGTTCACCGTGACCTCGGTGGGCACCCAGACGCCCTCCAGCACGAACTCAAGACGGCGCATGGGGTCCATGCCCTCATAGGCGCCTTCGCGCGGAGCCACCGTAACCGTGCAGTTACCGGCCGATGCCCGCTTCGTCACCCACGTACGGGCGAACGCCTTTTCGTAGGCCTGGGAGACGCCGTCATCCTCATAGACGGAGCACTTGCTCTCCCCTTCCCCCGGCGCAACCAGCAGACGCAGCAGATTGTTGTGCTCCTGCAGGGAGGCAATCTCTTCAGATGCCATCGGAATGATGGCACCGGCTTTGACATACCAGGGATTCTCGTTCAGCGTGTAGGAAAGCGAACGGGTCTGTCCGCCCTCATAGATGCAGCCCGTAGCCACATCGTACCAGTCGTTGCCGGCAGGGAACCAGATCTCACGCGGGGCCAGGCCCGTAAGCGTGTCCACCGGTTCGCAGACCGCCGTGGCAAGGATATCGTCCCCGAAGAAGAACTCCTCGGGATGGCTGTAAGCCTCGGCCGCCTCGGGATACTCGTAATAGAGGGGCCGACACAGGCACACGCCCGTATCGAACGTTTCCCGTGCGGCGGTGTAGATGTACGGAGAGAGGCTGTAGCGCAGGCGGACCGCCTCACGCATGGGGCCGGCATACTCCGGCGCATAGGTCCAGATACGCCGCTCGATGAGCGCGCTCTTGGTGGAATGGGTCTTGAAAATAGGCGTAAACACACCATACTGCAGCCAGCGGGTATAAATCTCCGGCTTGTAGTAGGGTTTCCCGTCCGACTGATGCCCGCCGATATCATGTCCCCAGTAGCCATACCCCACATTGGAGGAAGTGGCCGTGAAATAGGGCAGGAAACGCAGCACATCCCAGGTGTCGTAGCAGTCCCCCGAGAAACCGATCTGGTAACGATGGCTGCCCAGTCCACCCCAGCGGTGATAAATCAGGGGGCGTTCGTCGGAGAGACTGGTGGAACGGCGCACTTTGTCGTTGAAGAAGGTGTAGTTGAGCCAGAACGTGTTGCTCAGGTCCTTGACGTACTTGCTTTCCTTCCACTGCTGCCAGTCCAGCCACCAGAAATCCACGCCCATCCGTTCCAGGGGATGGATGACGGAGTTGAAGTAGGCATCGGCCCAGGCACGCTGGTCCATCCGGAAAGGCACCGGGCGCTTCTTTCCGTCCTGGGAAAGGTAGTCCTTGGGACCGTCGTAGTCCGTGGTGCGGGATAGATAATCCGGCACGAATCTGTCATAGCAGTCCTCGTAGGGCTGGATGCCGGATGCGGGATGCAGATTCAGGGAGGTGCGCAGGTTCATCGCATGCAGCTGGGACAGCGTACGGGCCGGATCCGGGAACAACTCCTTCTGCCAGGTATAACCCGTCCAGCCAATCCGCTGGCCGAATTCATCCTTCGGGGAATTCCGGCTCATCAGCGTCCAGGTGTCGTGCCAGTCCATGTCGATGACCATGACGTCCATCGGGATGCTGTGGGAACGGATCTCCTTGGCCAGGCCGATGAATTCAAAGTCCGAGTACTGCCAGTAACGGCTCCACCAGTAACCGAAGACATACTTCGGAGGAAGGGGAATGCGGCCCGCGACGCGGGCGAAATCCGCCAGGGCGTCCTTGTAGGCATGGCCGTAGGCGAACAGATACCAGTCCAGGCGGTCTCCCTCCGGGCGGGCTTCCACCCACTCTCCCCAGTCGGAGTCCTCCGCCTGCAGGACGTGGCGCTTGCTTTCGTCCACGAGAGCCCAGCCGTCACGCGAGAGGATGCCCTGCTCATAGGGGTCCCCCTTGTAGTTGATACGCGAGTACCCCGTGCAGCCGTCCAGGGTGCGGAAGGTTCCCATGAGGTTGCCGTTTTCGTCGGCCCCGGGGTGCCACTTTACCTTTTTCCCATTCAGGGTGAACTCTACGCAGAGGTTTCCCTCGGCGAATTTGCCAGGTCCCTTGTAGCGCAGGGTCAGGTCCTTCGTGCGGATGGTGACTCCGCTGCGGGTCCTGCTCACGCGGAAGGCGGGAACCTCCAGATGACGGTTCACCACGGCCAGGGTGGCCCGGTCTTCGAAGACGGCATCATCGGCCCACTCCATGCGCACCAGACGGGAGGTGAGCACCGTAAAGCGGGCGTTTCCGCATACCACGACGGCCGATTCGTCGGCTACGGGATTGTAAGAAAAAGATTGAGCGCGTGCTGGCGCGCAGACAGCGAGGGCAATGGTCAGAAACAGGACGCCGAGCATCCTACGAGAGTTAAGTTCCATAGGGACAAAGTTACAAGATTTGCTTTATTATTCCTATATTTGTCTAATATAACCACTATCACTAAACTATGACCGCTCTGATGATTGTACAGCTGCTCATCGTTCTGGCATGCCTGTACGTTGGTTCCCGTTACGGATCCATGGCTCTTGGCGCCATCGCCGGCATCGGCCTCGCCATCCTCGTTTTCGGCTTCGGCCTCAAGCCCGGCACCCCGCCTACGGATGTCATTTACATCATCATCGCCGCCGTCACCTGCGCAGGTACCCTGCAGGCTTCGGGCGGCATGGACTGGATGATCCAGATAGCCGAGAAACTGCTGCGCAGGCACCCGGAACACATCACCTTCCTGGGTCCGCTGGTGACTTTCCTGCTCACCGTTCTCGTGGGAACCGGCCATGTGGTGTACACCATCATGCCCATTATCTGCGACATTGCCCTCAAGAAGAACATCCGTCCGGAGCGGCCCTGCGCCGTGGCTTCCGTCGCCTCGCAGGTAGGAATCACCTGCTCCCCCATCGCCGCGGCGGTGGTGGCCTTCGTCACCATCTCCAATGCAAACGGATATATGGTAAGCATTCCGCAGGTGCTCATGGTCACCATCCCCGCCTGCATCGTCGGCATCCTGTGTGCATCGGCCGCCTCCTACAAACGCGGCAAAGACCTGGACGACGACCCGGAGTTCCAGGCCCGCAAGGCGGATCCCAAGATCTACAAATACATGTACGTCAACAAAGGGGCTACCACCCTGGACATCGAAATCACCCGGGAGGCCCGGCTCTCCGTATTCATCTTCCTCGGGGCCCTGGCGGTCATCGTGGGCTTCGCCTTCTGCCAGATGATCCACATGTCCGACGGGCAGACGCTGGCCCAGGCCGTCACCCTTCCCAAGATGAACCTGTGCATCCAGATCATCATGCTGGTAGCGGCCGCGCTCAATATCATGCTGTGCAAGATAGACCTCAAGAGCGCCGTGTCTGGCTCCGTCTGGAAATCCGGCATGGTGGCGGTCATCGCCATCTACGGTATCGCCTGGCTGGCCGACACCTACTTCGGCAATTACCTGGACCAGATGAAGGAAATGCTCACCGGGCTGGTGGCCCATTATCCCTGGACCATCGCGCTGGTGTTCTTCCTGGTCTCCGTCCTCATCAACTCGCAGGGTGCAGTCGTCGTGGCCATGCTGCCCCTGGCATACGAGCTGGGAATTGCAGGTCCCGTACTGCTGGGCGTTCTGCCCAGCGTGTACGGCTACTTCTTCATCCCCAACTACCCTTCAGATATCGCCACGGTGAACTTCGACCGTTCCGGAACCACGGTGATCGGCAAATACCTGCTCAACCACTCGTTCATGATGCCGGGACTGGTGAGCGTTTTCGTCTCCACGGTCCTGAGTTACCTTATCACCAACGTCTTCTTCCCCGGCTACTTCGCCAGTTTCATCCAATAACAAAAAGCCCGGCCTCGAAAAAGGCCGGGCTTTTTGCTTTACGGGGACGGAGCTTATTTCACCATGCCGCTGAATCCCATGAAGGCCAGGGCCAGGATACCCACGCTGATGACGGCGATGGGGACGCCCTTGAAGGCCTTGGGAACATTGTTCAGGGAGAGGTGCTCGCGGATGCCGGCGAAGATGACCATGGCAAGGCCGTAGCCCAGCGAGGTGGCAAAGGCATACACCAGGGCCTGGCCCAGGTTGAGCATGCCGCCGGGAACAAAGGCGAACTCCTTGGTAACTACGTTGATGGCCACACCCAGCACGGCGCAGTTGGTGGTGATAAGGGGCAGGAAGATACCCAGGGCCTGATACAGGGACGGGGAAACCTTCTTGAGCACAATCTCTACCATCTGCACCAGGGCGGCGATCACCAGAATGAAGGCAAGGGTCTGCAGGAACGTGAGGCCGAAGGGCACCAGGAGGTACTGGTTAATAAGGTAAGTAACCAGGGTGGCCAGGGTGATCACGAAGCACACGGCCATGGACATACCGGTGGC
>JAEEXZ010000078.1 GCA_016288055.1 Bacteroidales bacterium | reverse complement strand
CCCACCTGCAGGTCTGCACCGAAGCCGTAATAGAGCTTGGGAACGTCTCCCTGGCCAATTACGCACTTGTCGTAGTCGTCAATGACGTTATCGCCATTGAGGTCTTTGTACTTGATGTCACCCAGGCCGGTGATCTGTCCGGGATATTCCTCGCCGAACTGGCGGGCGTGGTCCAGGATTTCATCTTCGCTGGTGAAGAGGCCTTCGGCAATCCATCCCCAGCGGGCCAGTACGTTGGTTCCGCGGGTTTCGAGCCAGGGGTAAGCGGGAGCAGGCTGGTCATCCTCGACGATGCGGTCCTCGTTCCAGGTGAAGTTGCCGCGGAGGGTGAGGAAGGTCTTGCTGCCCAGCTGCTTGTTATACTCCATGTTGAAGTCGATACCCTTATTGTCCACTACGCCAAGGTTGGCATACGGCATCTCGATGAAACCGCAGTAGTCGGGAATGGTGGCGCGCTGGAGGAAGATACCGGTACGGTGCTCCTTGAAGAACTCAAGGCCGATGGAGAGTTCATCCTTGAAGAACTTGAGGTCGAAGCCCAGGTTCTGCTTGAGGGAAGTGGACCAGCCCACGTTGGAGCCGTATTTCTTGTAGGCCCAGCCCTCTTTGTGGCTGTTGGCCGTTCCGAAGTAGGCACCGTCGGCGCTGCCCATCTCGTCCTGGTACATGAAGCGGCGTCCGGTGGCGGAGTCGGAACCTACCAGACCAATGGTATAGCGGATCTTGAAGAAGGACCAAACGTCCTTGATGGGCTTCCAGAAGGATTCGTTGGAAACGGCCCAGCCGATACCGGCTGCCGGGAAGAAACCGAAGCGGTTGTCCGGGTCAAAGTTCTCGGAACCGTTGTAACCGGCGTTCAGTTCGCCGAAGTAGCGGTCGTCGTAGGAGTAAGTGGCACGGGCGGCAATACCCTGCTGCTTGTAGTCCAGGGATTCCACGAGGCTGTCCGGAGAGCCGGGAGCGTAAACATTCTGGTTATAGAGCAGCAGGCCGCTCACGGCATGTTTTCCGAATTCGCGGTTGTAGTCAATGGCTGCTTCGAAGTAAACGTTGCGGTCCATGGCCTGGTCGCGGCTGTAGACCAGCTCACGGTGGCCGGTGTGGGTGCGGACGATGTTCCAGTTGCCCTGGGCATCATACACATCGCTGTTCCACAGGCCGGTCTCGGTGTTCTTGCTGCCGGAGAAGGCGAAGGTGTCTTCCTGTTTGTCGTACTTGTTGGTACGGCTGTTATTGACGTCGAAGGCCAGGAGGGCGCGGGCCGAGAGGCCTTTGCTCCACTCGAAGAAGCCCAGATCCTGGGTGAGGCGGATATTGGAATTCAGCTGGTTGCGAAGCTCCTTCTTGTAACCGCGGCGGGTGAGGTCGGCCAGCGGGTTGCGGAGGTCACCGACGGCAGAAAGGCCGGGGACGGAACCGTCGGGCATCATCACGGGGAGATACACGGGGTTGATCTTGAAGGCGGAGTCAAAGAGCTCGGCCGTGGACTGCTGGGGATAGTTGCCCTCGGAAAGGTAACCGCTGAAGCCCAGGTCCAGGTTAGTGGTCTCGGTGGGACGGAGATTCAGGTTGGCCGTATAGTTGTAGCGGTCGAAACGCATGTCCGTGTTGTAGTTCTCCATCTTGGAGTTACGGGTAAGACCGCTCTCGTTGTAATACGTGAGGGATACATAGTAGGTGGCGTTGGGAACACCGCCACGGACGCTCATCTGAGCACGGCGGTTGTGGCCCAGCGGCTTGAAGAGCTCGTTGATCCAGTTTACGTTCGGATAGAGGTAGCTGTTGAACATAATGGGATCATCGTTGGGGATGAGCCCGTCGGCCTTCTTGGTGGCCTCAATGTACTGAGGGGTATAAAGGATGGCGCCACGGCTGTTCATGTAAGCCTCGTTGGCGGCGTCCATATAAGTATAGGCATCGGCCAGCTTGGGAATCTTGGTGAGCCGGGTGATGCTCTCGTAGTAGTCGAAGGCAAACTTGGGTTTACCAACCTTACCGGGCTTGGTCTTGATGATGATAACGCCGTTAGCGCCGCGCACACCATAGACCGCGGTGGCCGATGCATCCTTGAGGACCGTGAAGCTCTCGATATCCTCGGGGTCGATGTTGTTGAAACTGCGTTCTACGCCATCCACGAGCACCAGCGGGCGGCTGTGCTGGTTGGCGAACGTGGAGATACCGCGGATCCAGATGTCGGTCTCGTCGTGACCGGGCTCGCCGGTGCGCTGTACCGAAACCACGCCCGCGAGACGTCCTGCAACCACGGAAGACAGGCTGGCAGACGGCATTTTGATCTGTTCCGTCTTGATCGAGGCCTGTGAACCGACGACGGAAATCTTACGCTGGGTGCCATAACCCACAACCACGATTTCGTCCAGTTCGTTGATGACCGTGACCAGTGCAACGTCCACGAGGGAACGGTTGTTCACGACAATCTCCTGTTCCTCGAAGCCGAGGGAAGAGAAAACGAGAATGGGATTGGAGCCTGCCAGGGAAATGGTGTACTGACCGTTTTCGTCGGTGAGGGTACCGTTGGTGGTACCTTTTTCGTACACTGCAACTCCAGCAAGCAACTCACCCTTCTCATCGGAAACACGACCGGATACGCTATGTGTCTGTGCAGACATCACGATACCCGAGGTGATGAACATCACCACTGCAAGCCAGATCTTACCGGCAAGAGGTTTGTTTTTAGATAGTTTCATAAATGGGTGTTTTGGTTACTTTAATTATGTGTAATGAATTAAACCATTTTCACGATGTAAAGAAAAGAAGTAAAAATCATAAAGAATTCCTCATGCGTGACAAATAAAAGGGGTGTTCGTTTGGCGAACACCCCTTGTTCATTTTGCGCACAAGCTAATTTACTGTCTAACAGTCTGTTGATTTCTTAATGTGTCATTTGGTGCACTCGTCTTCAGCACACACGCCATGTGCGGCTTTCCAGGCGCCGGGCGTCATGCCGAAACGCTCGGTGAATTCCTTATAGAAGTAGGAGCGGCTGGATATTCCCACCTCGGCCAGGACGTCCAGAATCTGCTTGTCGCCCTCCAGCAGCAGGCGCGAAGCCATCTCCAGGCGGTAGATTTTGATCAGGGCACCCGGCGTAATCCTGGAGATACTGCGGAAGCGGCGGTAGAAGGAACGGGGCGTCATGGCCATTCTGTCGGCGATGAGGGCCGTTCCCAGGTCTTCGCGGGTGATATTCTCGGAGAGGACTTCGATGGTCTTGCGCACGAAGGCCATGTCGTCTTCGTTGTTGCAGCTGATATCATCGGCCAGGCTGCCCAGCTCTTCCATCCGGATGCGGTCCTTTTTGCCGCCTGTCTTGCGCGTGATTACATCGGCCAGCATCTTCAGGACCTCGTCCGAGAGGGCGGCGGCGGTCCCCTTTTCGCGGGCTTCGCGGATGATGCGGGTGCAGCTGAGGCAATATACCAGCAGCGCCAGGAAGGCCAGGGCTACAAGGATCAGGAAGAATGGCGAATAGAAGAAGCTCCGGTGGATGTGCACCTTGATGCGGAACTCCTCCGGGCCGTTGCCGTACACATCTTTTTTGTAGCGGAGCCGGAGCGTGTAGGTCCCGGCGGGGACGTCTGTGTAGGAAACCTGCTTGCCCAGCGTGTAGGGAGACCACTCTTTGTCGTAGCCTTCCAGGAAAGCGGAATACTCTATAAAATCGGCCGCCTGGTAATCCGGGACGGCAAAAGTGACGGCGAAGGAGACATTGCTTCCCTTGAAGACGAGGTTGCCGTTCTTGTCTGTATAGTCCGATATCCGCACGGCCTCGTGCGCCACTTCCAGGCTACGGAGCTGGATGTTGGTGAAATACTGGACCATCTCCGGAGTATGCGGTTCCAGCGCAATGAGGCCTCCGTTTCCTCCGAGGAAAAGCATTCCTGTCCTGGAATCTTTGTAGTAGGCGTCGTCGCTGAATTCACCCAGCTCCACTCCGGCCGAGAAAAGATAGGTCTGCGCCAGGGAATTGGCGGGATTGTACTTTACCAGTCCCCTGTCGGTGCCCAGCCAGATGATTCCGTCGCTGTCTTCAAGAATGCCGTGAATCATGTCGTTGACCAGACCGCTTTTCTTGCCGATATGTTCCGCTTTGATGTCCTTGCCTGAATTGTGAAGCCGCAGCAGGCCGGACACCGTTCCCACATAAAGGCTGCCGTCCGAAGCGGGACACAGGCTAAGGATATCGTCTATGGCTTCGTTGTACAGGTAGCGCATGGAGATGACGCTGTATTCGTCTGTCTTCAGGTCCAGTCTTACCAGGCCGTATCCGCGGCTTCCGGCATAGAGGACAGAGTCTCCGGCCGCTTTCATGGAATAAAAGCTCTCGATCATCCCGCCCTCGAAATAGAAGTCATATTTCTTGTCCATCTTAACCCTGTCTCCGGAGAGCTGGAGTTTATGGATACCCCTGCCCGAGCTGGAGATATAGAGGGTATTCTCGTCTTTTTCGTACAGGTCATGGACATCGACTACGGGCTCCGAGGATTCGGGGAATTGTACTTTCACCGGTACTCCTCCGTAGGGGCAGAACATGAGTCCTTCATCTCCGGTTCCCAGCCATACGCCATTTCTGTATCGGCTTTCCCGGATGGCGTAAACCTTGAATTCACGGGACTCCCTGCGATATCCCGAGGCGGGGCGGCGTCCCCGGGGCGTTATAATCTGGCTCCCGGCCGTTCCACGCTGCCAGTCTGGAATATAAACAATTCCATCTCCCTTGGTCCCAATCCACATCGCGCCATACTTGTCCGTCAGGATTGACCTTACCGGGCGGGAAAGATTGCCCGAGATGGAAGGCATAAGGATATTGTGGGCGATGGAGTACTTCTTGGCGTACATGACGGCGCCCTGTCCGTCGGAACCTATCCAGATGACGCCCTGGTGAAGGTCGTGGTACAGGCAGAAAATCCTTATGTTCCGGTCCACGGGCTCTGCCTCGTATTTGCTGAATGCCTTCAGGCGGAACAGTCCGTTCACCTGAAAGCCGATGAGGAAGTCCTCGTAGAACGGGACGATGCCCGCGATATAGCCATATTCCTTGATCAGGGGTGTAAGATTCCTGATATATACTTTGGTTTTCCTGGCTATATCGTACAGGTACAAGTCGTCGTCCTGGTCCACGAAACACATCATCCCGGTCTGGTAATATATTTCGCTGATGGGCTTGGGGTGGAAGTTCTCCACTTTCAGCTTCACTTGGGTTGCCGTGGAGTCTGCCGACCAGGAAGAAAGGGAATAGATCCGGACGTCCCCCTCTCCCCTGCTGAAATACATCAATTCGCCCTGCTCGCTCACGAAGAAGCGGCGTTCCGGTTCGATATCGAGCCTGAACGTGACCGGGGCGGTCACGAACTTTTCCTCGACGGTATTGTAGTAATACAGCGTGTTCCCGCTCATGAGCCAGGTGTTTCCCTTGG
>JAEEXZ010000077.1 GCA_016288055.1 Bacteroidales bacterium | reverse complement strand
AATGCGTTCATTTTTGTATCTTTGCGCCGGACAAAGGTGTGCACGCCCCGTGCCGGGGGTGCCTCAAAAGGGAAGCCGGTGAAAGTCCGGAACTGTGCCCGCAGCTGTGAACTCCTTAACGGTCCGGTAGTTTTATGTCATTGGACAAATTCCCGAACTGGGATGACGTCCGAGAAGGCGCCGCGCCGGGAGCAGTCAGAAGACCTGCCTTGTCAAGTTTAACGTAGGGGCTCGGGGACAAGCGCCGGTATAAACGCAAGTACAATGCTGTTTTCTTTTCTGATGACGGCCGCCCTGCTTTCTGCAGCTGCGCCCGTTGACACGCTGCAGGCATCTGCCATTGTGGCAGACCGCGGCCTGGTGGTGTCCCGTACGGACACCGTGAATGTCCAATCCTTTCAGGATGTAAGTTCGACTCTCATTTTTGTTCCCAGTATCTACGTGGGAGACTACGGCAGTGCCGCAGGTCTCAAATCGGCCAGTCTCCGTGGTCTGGGAAGCGCCCATACGGCCATTTATGTGGACGGCGTGCGGGTAGGCAACGTCCAGAGCGGCCAGGCAGACCTGGGTATGATGGACCTCAATGACCTTTCCCAGGTGGTGGTGGACTATGCCCAGAACAGTATCTCCTTCCGGACGGCCCGTCCTGTCTTCCATGGCAAGAACGTCGCCGGCACCGCAAAACTGGGCGTGGGCTCCTTCGGTACCTGGCAGCCCTATGGAAAGGTTGCCGTAAAACTGAATAAAGACTGGAGCCTTTCCAGTCATGTGGCAGGAATTGTCACCAATGGTGAATTCCCCCTTACCGACGGCGCCAAACGTATCAATAACGACCTCAAACAGCTCCAGGCCGGGGCCGACCTCTTCGGTACCGTCGAAGGCGGAGACCTCCATGCCAAGATCTTCTACAATGGCTCCGACCGCGGTACTCCCGGTTCTCTCAGCTGGCCGTCCACCGACCGCCAGCAGGACCGCAACTTCGGTGCGCAGGCCGTACTTCGCAAGAGCTTCTCTCCGCTTTATACCCTGAATCTGTCGGCCAAAGGCGCCTATGACAAGCTTCTTTACCAGAGCGAGTGGGGAGACACCGACTACAAGCAGACGGAGTTCCAGCTCAACAGCGCGCACAAATTCCACCTCAATTCCTGGTGGGATGTCTCCCTGGCAGCCGACATCGCTTTCGACAAGCTCAATTCCACACTGTATCAGCAGCAGCGCTGGGCCACGGTCGTCGCCGTCGCATCGGCCTTCCGCTGGGAGCGCTTCAAGGCCGATGTCGCCCTGGAATACGCCGGCACCTTCGACAAAGACGCAAAGCCCTGGAACAGCCTTTCCCCCTCGGCCGACCTTCGTCTGACGCTTGTGGAGGGACTGGACCTCGTCGCCTTCGGCCGTCGCGCCTTCCGCACGCCCACCTTCAACGAGCTCTACTATCCCGGGTATGGCAACCCCGAGCTTAAACCGGAGGATGCCTGGCTGGCCGATGCCGGACTGGACTTCAGCCGCGAGGCCGATGCCTGGAGTTTCGCCGCCAAGGTGGACGGTTTCTATACCTACCTGACCAACAAGATCGTGTCCGCTCCCTCGGAAGCCGACCCTTCCGTCTGGCTGCCCTACAATGTGGGTAAGGCCGAGACTTTCGGCGCTGAAGCACAGGCCAATGTTATGTACGCGTCCGGCGACTGGACGATTGCCTGCACGGCCCGTTACTCCTGGCAGAAGGCATGCGACAAGGCTACCGGCGCGGCTCTTCCGTACATCGCCGCCCACACTTTCGTCTTGAATCCTGTCGCTGTTTACAAGGGTTGGATGGCCGGTATCACCTGGGCCCTGAAGGCCGGCCGCAAGGACTCCATGGGTGACATGCCGTCCTACAACACGCTGGACGCCCAACTGGGTAAAGACTTTGTCCTGGGCGGCTGCGCCCTGGGTTTCCGTCTCACCGGCCGCAACCTTCTGGACCATCGCTACGAAGTGATTTCCGGCTATCCCATGCCGGGCCGCAGCGTGATCGGCGGTATTGTCTTTAAATTCTAAGGCATGCTGCTCAGCCTTCTCTATGTGCTCATATCCGGCATCGCTCTGCCGATAGGGGGCATTCAGATGCAGTATCTTTGGCGCAACCAGCTCGGGGACGTTTACAGCCTCGGGCTGGGCAGCGCCGCCTGTCTGGGCGCTGCCGCCGCCACCATGAGCGGCTGGTGCACCCTCACGGTGGGCAGCTTCATCTGCACGCTCATCTGCACCGTCATCTGCTTCTTTGTCACTTTGAAAGTGAACACGCAGCAGCTCATTACGTTTGGTATCCTGTTCGGCACGTTTATCGGCTCGCTGGGTACCATCGTGGTGACAAACGCCCCCAACGGGGACCTTCTCAAGCAGTACTACCTCTGGGGCGCCGCCAACTTCCGTCTGGAGGGAGTCACTACGGGCGACATCATCTTTTCCCTGGTGCTCTTCGCCGTAGGATTGGGCGTTGCCCTGTGGCAGGCCGGACGTCTGACACGGCATTTCCAGGAAGAGATCGAGATCCCGAATGCCGACAAAGCCTGGCTCCTGCTTGCCATCATGTGCCTGGTTACCAGCGCCGTGAGCATCTGCGGCCCCATCGGCTTCATCTCCCTGGGTGTTCCCAACCTGAGCCGGCTCATCTGCAAGAACAAGGATATCCGTGCGCACTACTGGATCAGCAGTGCCATGGGTGTGGGACTGCTCCTGATAACCTATCTGGTGGTGGAATACGTCAGCTTCGGAATCTACCTTCCCGTCAGCGCCACCATGGCCATCCTGGCTTTACCGCTGATGGCCATGATCTTCGTCAAGGGTGAGAAAGCGTAGGCGCCTTAGAACAGGCGCCCGTTGAATTTGTCGGCCAGGCCCTGGAGCTCGTCGGTGGTGGCGGGGCGGTTCAGGGCCTCTTTACGCTCCTTCTGGAACTGGGCCTTGAGCTGGGCGAACTGGCGTTTGGTGTCCAGGGTGAAGTCTCCGCCTTCAATCCATGAGAAATAGGACGGCTCCGTATTCCAGACTTCGCGGGCCGTCTTTCCTTTGTGCTTGCCGAAGCTAACAACGGCTTCGCCGGCGTCGTTGAAGACGAGGCGGCCGGCATAGTCAACGGTACGGGGACGTCCGGCGACGGTGGCCAGGAAGCCCACGTCGTTCTTGAGCTTGTCCGGGTACATATCCAGCTGGCCTTTGAGGACCTCATAGGTAGCTACTGTATCGGCCTCGGCGGTGTGGGCATTCTCGAAGTCCTCGCCGCCGCAGTAGAAGCGGTAAGCGGCCTTGAGGTTGCGCGGCTCCATATAGTGATAGATGTTCTGGACATCCACCATGAGCTTGCTGTGGAGGTCAATGTCGATGTCCTTCTTCATGTAGAGCCGTACGCGCTCGATTTCCTCGGCCAGCATGGGCAGGTCGAACTTGGCGCTGTTGAAGCCGGCGAGGTCTGCGTCCGCGAGCCAGGAAATCACCTCATCCACGCTGTCGCAGAAGCGGGGACAGCCGGCAAGGTCCTCATCCTTGAGGCCATTTACGGCCGATGCCTGCGGCGCAATGGGATACTGCCGCTGGTTCACATAATCCCAGGGCTTGAAACGCCACGTCTTGATGCGCGTTTCCCCACCGGGAAGCGCCTTTACAAAACTAAGTTCCGCAATACAGTCAGTGGCAATATTAAGCCCCGTGCTCTCAATATCAAAAAAGAGCAGGGGGCGTTCGAGGTTCAGTTCCATACGTTCTTACTGGATCATGATTGGCATCAGAATTCCGCAGACCTTTTCGGTCTCTGCTTCTTCCTCGGCGGGGAGGAGAAGGGCGGCACGGCGGGCGTCCGCGAACTTGATTACCAGGGAGTTGCAGCCCATATTGGAGAGGATTTCCGTGAGGAAAGTGGACTTGAAGCCGATGGTGAGTTCCTCGCCGGAGTAGTTGCACTCGATCTTTTCATAGGCGGCCAGGGCAAAGCCCAGATCCTGGGCGCTGACTTCCAGCTGGCCTTCCTTGAGGGTGAACTTGATATGGTTGCTGGCCTTGTTGGCGCAGACGGCCACACGCTTGACGGTGTTAAGCAGGAGCTGACGGTCTATCTGCAGCACGTTGGCGTTGTTCATGGGGATGACGTCGCGGTACTTGGGGTACTTGCCCACAACCAGGCGGCACACCATGGTGGTGTTGCCGAAGGTGAACTGTGCAGTGGAGCTGTCAAAGGCGATTTCCACATTCTCCACGTCCTTGCCGATGATGGAACGCAGCACGCCGGCCGGTTTCTTGTGCAGGATGAAGGAAGCCTTCTCGGAGGCCTGCACGTCCTTGGTGGTGTAGCAGATGAGCTTGTGGGAATCCGAAGCCACCAGCGTAGTGCTCTCCGGAGCGATATCGAAGAAGATACCGTTCATGGCCGGGCGGATTTCATCGTCCGCGGTGGCGTAGATGGTGCTCTGGATACCTTCCACCAGGCTCTCGGCCGGGAAAACAAGCTTGAGGGCATCGTCGCCGGTGGTCTTGATTTCGGGGTAATCGTCGGCCGGGAAATAGGGGAGGGCCGAGTTACCGCTGGCCCAGGTGCACTCGAAGGAGCTGTCGCTCACGGTCTTGATGCCTACGGGCTGGTCCGGCAGTTCCTTCAGCAGGTCAATCATGTGACGGGCCGGGACAGCGATGGCGCCATCCTGCTCTGCAATTTCCACTTCGATGCCGGTGCGCAGCGTGAGCTCCGAATCCGAAGCGGTGATTTCCAGCTTGCCGTTTTTCAGGACAAACAGGAAGTTTTCCAGAATGGGCAGCGGGGACTTGGACGGAATGGCCTTGGAGACATCCATCAGGGCCTTCAGGAGATTGGTGCTGGAAATGGTCAGATTCATATAGCGTATCTTTTATATTCAAAACATACAAATATAAACAATTTCTCGCAAAAATCACCCCTCGGCCGAGAAGAATTACTGGGCGGCGTGGAAGAAGTAATCCTCCAGTTCCGCGTCCTGCGAACCGGGTGTGTGAGCCTTGTCCAGATAGACCTTTCCCTTGTCCAGCAAGATGATACGGCGGCAGATATCGTTGATGGAGTTGAGGTTGTGGCTGGACACCAGCACGGTGGTCCCCAGCTCCTCATTCATCTGCCGGATCAGCTGCGCCACAGTGATCTGCGAACTGGGATCCAGGTAGTTGAAAGGCTCGTCCAGGATGAGCACGCGGGGATTCACCAGCATGGCGGCGACGATGCCGATCTTCTGCCGGTTGCCGTTGGAGAAATCGTGAATCAGTTTCTTCGTTCCCAGGATCTCTCCGTTCATCAGCGTCTCGAAGCGTTTGAGGCGGGATTTCAGCTCGTCGTCCGGGATGCCGTAAGCCTCGGCCACAAAGCCGAAGAATTCCTCCGGCGTATAGAACTCGATGAGGAAGGTACCGTCCAGATAGGAGCCCGTGAACTGCTTCCAG
>JAEEXZ010000028.1 GCA_016288055.1 Bacteroidales bacterium | reverse complement strand
GTGGAAGATGGGGATTGACGGGGTATTCCTCCCGGAAACCGTTCTGGATGTAGAGACGGTGGAAAGGGCGTACGGAACTGTCCAGGCCTTTAACTACTATATGGGTAGAAAAAGTGGCGAGGACTGGTTGAAGGAACAAAAAGAAGAAAACGAAAGCCTCCCGTTCACCCTCGAGAATATGGAAACCCTCTGGCTTGAGAAGAATTCCATCCCCGTCGCCGACCTTCTGCGAAACGAGAAAAGCCGCTTCGTCACCGCTCCTGTTACCGATCTTGACTTATGCAAAATCATTGACGAACAGATCCTCCCTGAATACGAACGGGTTTCCGTCTATCATCTGAGCCGTCAGGAAAAGACGGAGATAGCGAACCTGCTCTACAAGAAATATCACGCCGGGGTAAAGCAGATTAAAAGGTGCCTGGTTCTCGATTAATCTCGCACCTCCGGCAGTTCTGCTCCGACAGTTCTGCTCCGACAGCATTGCTCTGACTCCCGTATGTACACCAAAACTGCTCTCCAGGGCCGATTTTCTGTACATACAGTTGCGGAAAGTGGCGCCGCAGCCCGATTGCGATTCCGTATGTACACCAAAAGTGCTCTGGGAGGCCGATTTTCTGTACATACAGTTGCGGAAAGTGCCGCCAGAGCCCAATTGCGATTCCGTATGTACACCAAAACCGCACTGGGAGGCCGAATTTCTGTACATACAGCAGTGGGGAGTGGTGTCTGGGGGCGATTGCGAATCTGTATGTACAGTAAAACAGCACTGGGTGGCCGATTCTCTGTACATACAGCAGCGGGGAGGCAGCAGGTAGACAGCGTGGGCGAGGAGAACGGCGGCGGCGATGGCGAGAGCGACGGCGACCGGGTCGGGGCGGGAAACCACGCCCGTCTTTCGCCGGGGGCACCCGACAAAAAACCGGACGCACGCGGGGTGTGTCCGGTCAGTATTGCTATTGGGCGGAGTTGGCGCTAGACGTTAAAGAGGAAGTGCATGATATCACCGTCCTGGACGACGTATTCCTTGCCTTCAATGCCCATCTTGCCGGCGGCGCGGACAGCGGCTTCGGTCTTGTACTGGACGAAGTCGTCGTACTTGATGACTTCCGCGCGGATGAAGCCGCGCTCGAAATCGGTGTGAATGACGCCGGCGGCGCGGGGGGCCTTGTCTCCGGCGACAATGGTCCAGGCGCGGCATTCGTCGGCACCGGCCGTGAAGAAGGTGCGCAGACCCAGGAGCCGATAGGCACTCTGGATGAGGCGGACCACGCCGCTTTCTTTCAGACCCATCTCTTCGAGGAACATCTGGCGGTCTTCGTAGTCTTCGATTTCGGCGATTTCAGCCTCGGTCTTGGCGGCGATGACCAGAATCTGGGCGTTCTCGGAAGCAACGGCTGCGCGGACGGCCTCAACATAGGCGTTGCCACTTGCGGCCGATGCCTCGTCAACGTTGCAGACATACATGACCGGCTTGTTGGTAAGAAGGTAGAGGTCCTTGGCCATCTGCTCCTCCTCGGCGTTTTCAGGAACGACGGTGCGGCAGGAAAGCCCCTTCAGCAGGGCTTCGCGGTAACGCAGCAGCAGGGACAGAAGCTTCTTTGCCTCCTTGTCGCCACCTGTGGTAGCCATCTTCTCGACCTTCTTGATACGGTTTTCCACCGTCTCCAGGTCTTTGATCTGAAGCTCGGTATCAACCACCTCCTTGTCGCGGACCGGGTCCACAGAACCGTCAACGTGAACGATATTGCCGTCGTCGAAGCAACGGAGCACGTGCAGGATGGCGTCCGTCTCGCGGATGTTGGCCAGGAACTGGTTTCCCAGACCCTCTCCCTTGGAGGCACCTTTCACCAGGCCCGCAATATCCACAATCTCCACCGTGGCGGGGATGGTGCGCTTGGGCTGGCAGATCTCCGTAAGCACTTCCAGGCGCTTATCCGGGACGTTGGTAGAGCCCACATTGGGGTCGATGGTGCAGAAGGGGAAATTGGCGCTCTGTGCCTTTCCCGAACTGATGCAGTTAAACAAAGTTGACTTGCCTACATTGGGCAGTCCGACGATTCCACATTTCAAAGACATATCACTTTCAATAAAAGAGATGCCCGGTCAGGGGCCGGGCATGACTCTGTATGCATTTATCTATCTACTAATAGAAGCGGGCACGATTGTCCTTCACGGTGTTCTCCATCATCAGGGGCAGGAGCATCTGGCCATGGTAAGACTCAATGCGGGCCTGGGCGCTCTTGGCGTCATCCTCGGTGTAGAAGGCACCGGTCTCACGACCGTTCACCTGGAACACGTAGGTACCCATGATACCGGCCACAGGACCGGAGACGACACCCTCCTTGGCAGCGACCACGGCGCCGATGAAGGCCGGCTCAGTGGCAGGAGCGGAGTTGGTGGAGAAGGTGACATCCGTGATATGGGAAACAGTGGTGCCGATCTTCTCGGCGATTTCCTCCAGGCTGGTTGCACCGGCAATCTTGGCTGCCAGTTCGTCCTTGCGGGCCTGGGAATATTTCTCGCGGTAGAGCTGGGTGCGGATGGTCTCGGCGACATCCTTCACGTCTGCGTAGCCTTCCTTGTGAGCGCCCTTGACGGCCACCACGAAGAAGTAGTTGTTGTCCACGGTGATGATGCCGGAAGCCTTGCCAGGCTTGTGGTCGAAGGCCCAGCGGGTCACTTCCTTGGCGTGGCCGATGGAACCGTAGGTATCCGTACCCTCGTTGATGGTAAGGGCGCGGGAGTAGGTACCGGTGGAATCGCACGTGGCCTTGTAGTCCTCGTACTTGCCGGCGGCGCGGACAGCGAGGATGTTAGCCTTGTTGTACACGGCAGCGTAGGTTTCTTTGCTGGGAAGGGTAGTCTTCTCGAAGACAGCCACCTTCTTCTTGGCGACGGGCTTGGTGGTCTTGGTCACTTCCACGATATGGGTACCATACTGGGTGGTGATCACATAAGGCTGGCCCACCTTGGCGGTGAGGACAGACTCGAAACCGGGGATCATCACGTTCTGGGTCATCCAGCCCAGGTTGCCCTGCTCGCCGTCGGCGGCGCTGCCCTTGTCGGCGGAGTAGAGGGTGGCGAGGGCGGAGAAGTTGCCCTTCTTCAGCACAGACAGAAGGCTGTCGGCCTGATGGGCGGCATTGGCGCCCTGGAACATGATGTGGCGGACATACACGGAATCCGGCACGTTGGCGTTCTCCATGATGCGGGCGGCGAAGAAGGAGTCACCGGAGGTGTACACCGGGGAAACACCGCTCTTGTTGGCAGCCACGAAAGCGTCCAGCTCGCGGTTCACGGTGCGGAGGTCACCCTCCTTCACCCAGGCGTCACTCCACTGGCGGTCGCTGTTGCGCTGCAGGAAAGCACGCACGTTCTCTGCGGAGGCGAATTCCTCGTAGAGGGAAGCGAACTCGTCGTTCTGGGCGGCCACATCGGCCACGGAGGGAGTAACCTCGAAGACGACGTATTCGATCTCGCGGGTTGCCTTCTGCTTGAAGCTTTCCTTGTGGGCATTGTAGAACTTCTTGATCTCCGCGTTGGAAATCACGATGGAGGAGTCCATCGGAAAGTACGTGTTGGGAGCCATGACGAAGTCCACGGAGGCCGTAGTGTTATTCTCGGCCACGGCATTCTTCATCTCCAGGGAGTTCACATAAGCGGAAGCCGTGAAGAGAGCGTTGTATTTCTCATTGTAACGGGTGGAACGGACGGCATTCTGCAGATAGTTGCGCAGAAGGATGCCGCGACCGCTTTCGTCCGCGCTGACATTCTCCAGGAAAGAACGGACGGCGGCGGCGGAGTAAGCGCCGTTCTCATCCGTAAAGAGGCCCATGGAAAGGAGGACCGGAGAAACATTCTCGCCGACGAAGAGGTCTTTCTGCTCTTCCTGGCCGACACGGATACCGGCCTTTTCGATGGTGGGGATCACAAGATATTCATCCACCAGGTTGGACCAGGCGGTTTCGCGGGTCTGACGCTGGATATCTTCGCTGGAAGCGGAGGAACCGGTGAGCATTTCGCGCACTTCGGAGAACTCCTTCACTTTCTGGTCGAAATCCGTATAGGAAATGCGTTTTCCGTTGATCTTACCCACGTCGTACTTGGTGGAAGCAGACTGGAAAGTCTGGATGATGTCCGACGGGTTCACAAGGAAGAGTAACAGACCGAAGGCGATGATGAGCGATGCACCAACGCCGAATTTAGTTCTGATGGTCTCGAGAGCTGCCATTTTATGATTAGTTTTTTAAATTTCGCTTAAGGGATGCAAAAATACTAAAATTCTTCCAAAAAATCACTATTTTTTTAAGAGCGGGCCGATAAAGTTGACCGAATCGATCATCACCTTCGTGGTGTCGTTATCCAGCAGGAACTCATTGTCGAAAGGCCTGTGCAAGATGGCGTTGCGCGCCATCTCGTCGGAGCGCATGCCGATTCCCTGCATATAGCCCGACGGCGACGACAGGCGGATGTAGCAGTCGGTGTATATCTCGTGCGTCTTGCTGTCCCAGTAGAGCGTGTCCGTCTCCATGGTTTCCTGCTTGACGATGTTGCGGATAACCACATCACCGAAGGCCGACCACAGCTCGTCGTCCTTGCGGCCGGGGTACTTGTCGTGGCGCGCCTTCTTCGCGACAATGGTCGTCTCCAGCACGCCGTCCTCGGCATAAGCATACACGTGGAAGCCCTTCGGGAACAGGTCGTAGGACAGCGTGTCGAATTCATAAACCTCCATTCTGGGGGCCTCCACACGCATTTTCAGGCGTCCATTCTCCGACTGCACATAGAACATGTCATCCACAGTCTGGAGAGGAATCACCGACAGGTCCAGCTTCTCGGCTTCCGACAAATTGGATTTACAGGAAAAAACGACGAAAGCAAGCGCCAGGGCGCTTGCCGTCGTCGTCAGTATTTTGCTCCGTCTCACTTACTGTACACGGACGGTGGTGGTAGCAGACATTCCGTTGCAGGAAACAGAGTAGCTCTGGCCCTTGGTGAGGTCGTACATAAAGGCCTCGGATGCTGCGGGATAGTAACGGGAAACGTTGTTGATGGACGTGGTGGCGTCATCGCTTACGGTAGGATCCACGCTGCGGGCTTTCTGGTAGTAGTCCGTGGCCACCCAGTAACGGGCCCACTTGTCCACAGTGTCTCCGCAGGAAGCGGAAGCCCAGAGGTTACCCAGGATGAGGTAGGCCTTGCCGGCGAAACCGTTGTCCAGGTCGATGGCCTTGCGGGCTGCCTCGGAAGCCTTGCCGCGCATGCCGTTCTTGTAGCAGAACAGAGCCATTTCGTAGTAGTACTGGGCGTCGGTAGCGGCGTCGGACTCTTCGTAATCGATGGCCTGCTGCAGGTACTCGGCTGCTTCGGCCACATTGTTGTGGGCGCTGTTCAGACGGTACAGGCTATAGGCGCTGCGGTAGGAAGGATCCAGCTTGTGCATGGAGGTCACCGCGTGCAGATACAGTTCGTTGGAAACACAGTCCTCGGCGGAGGTCATCAGGCGCACGATGTTGGACACCAGGGCCAGGTTCTCCGGATCGGCCTCGTAGCGGGGACCGAAGATGGCGAGGAGGTTCTCGCAGGAAGCGACCTTGCTGTCGGCGAACAGGGACTCGGCGGTAGCCTTGTCCTTCATGAGGCCTTCGGATTCGGCCGGATTCTTGGCGATGGCGCTTTCCAGGTTGGTGACGGCCTTGTCGTACACGGCAATCACTTCGTCGGCGCTGAGTTTGTTCTCACGATAGAGGGCAACGGCGGAAATGAGCAGGTTCACCTGCAGGGAGCCGTTGGCCTTGGCACCCAGTTCGTCCACGATAGGAGTGAGGTTCTCGAAAACGAAAGCAGGGTTGTTGCTGCGATATTTGACGATATAACCGCCCTTGTTGTTCAGGATATCGACGCGCTTGGCGGGATAGGCGGCCATACGCTGGTCCTGAAGCATCAGGATGGTATCCACAACCGACTCACGGGCGGCTGCATCCTTGGTGGAGGAATACAGACGGGTCATGAGCGTGGTTCCGTGGACAAACATATTCTGCGAAGCCGTAGCGGGGCAGATGGCATAAGCCTTGCGCCAGTTGGGAAGGGCGGATTCGTAATTCTTCTGCTTGTAATACTCCTGATAATAGGAGAGGTACTTGATGCACTCTGCACTGTCTGCACCGTACTTGCCCTGGGCAGAGACAGTCTGCACAGAGCTTGCGGCCAGCAGGGCAAAGAGGAGGAGGGTGATTTTTTTCATAACTGCAGTATTTTTTGTTTTCTATTATTCGTAAGGACGCTTCTGGAACCAGATGTCGAACACGTTGAAGCCGACACTGAAGCCGAAGTAATTTTCTTTCACCTGGGAGGCGGCGAGGCCGCGACGGCCCAGATCCACGCCGAGGGAGATGCCGTTATACCAGCGGAAGACGGGGAGCGTCATGCCCAGCGTCACTCCCACGGCATTCACATGGGCGCCGTCCACCGTGTAGTAGGACTGGTCGAAATATGCGCCGACGCGATAAGTGCAGCGGCGGAAGTAGTAGCGGATATCCGAGCGGTTGGGCGTGAATTCCATACCGGCGCGGAAAGCCTGGCCGACGGCAGGAGCGAAAGAAACGTCTCCCTCATTGGAGAATCCCGAAAGCTGGTCCATCCGGCTGTTTGCCCAGTTGGAACGGATATAGTCGAATTCCGCCAGGAAACGATCCCCGATTTTGTAGCAGACGCCCAGGCCCAGTTCGTCTCCCATACGGAGACCCGCCTCGTCCAGTTCCGCGAAGGAACGGGTGCGGTCGTAACTGCCAAGTTCCCGGTAATGGATACTGTAACCCTTCATCCTGGAACTGAACTGATACGTGGCGCCGAAAGTCAAAGAACTGGATTTGGACAGGGGCTGCATGTACTGCAGGCCCAGTTTGGCGTTGATGCTTCTCACCTGGAGGGAGTCTCCGGAGTTGAAGGAACGGAAGGATTCATCCGAATAAGCCGTTCCCGCCTTCTTGTTGATGTTGCCGAAGTTGTAGTTGAACTGGGCGCCCAGGGAAAGCCTGTCCCACAGC
Source organism: Bacteroidales bacterium (assembly GCA_016288055.1). Classification (GTDB taxonomy): domain Bacteria; phylum Bacteroidota; class Bacteroidia; order Bacteroidales; family UBA932; genus Cryptobacteroides. The sequence goes on along the minus strand of JAEEXZ010000028.1, from coordinate 18,912 downwards.
GTGATGCCGGCGCCGGCGAACAGCTGATAAAGGCCGCCGTTGCCGATGGACGCAAAGTTCTGAGTCCCGGTATCCACGTTCACGACAGTGGAGGAAATCTTGTATCCTACATCACTGAGAGGACGGAGGCCGACCATGAAGGCCGTATTGTGCCACATCGGGAATGAGATGACAAAGTCATCGATGTTGAATACGGTGTTGGCCGCGTGCTTGCCATTCTCCTCAAACACCGAAATGCGACCGTTCAGCCCCAGGTCCGACATGAAGGAAAGGGAATCACGCGCAGTGACGGATGCCGGATTGAGCACGTTCACGTACCGGTTGCTGCGGGCCGCGATACCTACTCCGCCCATGCCCCGGTTCCATGCCGTTCCGCTCTGATGCAGATTGCCTACTCCGAATACCGAGTAAGGGGAAAAGCCGCTGTAAGTGCCGTCCGTCTGTGCGTTCGCACTTCCCAAACCGGCAAAAAGCAGCAATGCCGCCATCCAACTAATTTTCTTTCTTCCGAACATATTCGTCAGCTATTAATGCCAACCCCATCAAAACAAGGTTGCAAACTACAAAGATGGAACTTTTCATCCGTTTTGCAAAATAATTTGCATCGCCGCCGGTAAACACTACTACGTTCTCGGGATGAAGATTCAGGTAGCCCTCCATTTCAAATATGATGCCTGACACCACGCCGCTCTCGATGGAGGCCACCTCCGACATGCCCACACAGGCCGGTTCAGCGGGGATTTCCACCTGCGGAAGCGAGCGCGAATAACGGCTCAGGGCCTTGAAGCGGGTCTGGAATCCCAGCGAGATGTTGCCGCCCCTGTAGAGTCCCTCCGGATCCGTGAAATCCACCGACAGCGTTGTGCCGAAGTCCACGATGGTGCAGCCGCGTCCGCGGAACAGGTGCCGCGCCGCCACGATAGCCGCCGCCCTGTCGTAGGAAAGGTAGGCGGGAAGACCGTGGCCGATGAGCACTTCCCTGTGATTGCCGTCCAACACCACCAGCCGGGCACACTCCTTACCGAGAAGGTCCATATCGGCCTGGGTAAGCGGGGTGACGGAAGATACCAGCATCACCTCGGCCTTTTCGCGACGGGTGAGCGAGAGGATGAAATCCACATACTTTTCCCCCTGATAGCGGAAGGTTTTTCCCAGTGTGAGTTTCTCCGACCAGGCAGCCTTGAGCGCAGTGTTTCCTATTTCTATCAGCAAGTTGGACATAGCCCGCAAAAGTAATAATTATTGCAGTCTTTTCAAAATCTGAAGGGCCTTGTCCAAGGAATCCACACCCCGGGAAACCGTGCGCAGACGACCGCCGTCCTGATTGAACTTGAACAGTCCCGGCTCCGTATTCACACGGGACAGGACGCGCTCGAACAGCTTGGACTTGTAGTAGGGGGAAAGGGGATTGCTCACAAAGAACATGATCTGCATGCCGTTCTTCACGATTATCTTCTCGAAGCCCAGCAGCGTACCCAGATTCCGGATCTTTACTACGTTCAGCAGGTTCTTCACCTCATCCGGCAGGGGACCGAAGCGGTCCTCGATCTGCCTTCCTATCCGGTCTATCTCCTTGTCGTCCGTCTGGGCATCCAGTATCTTGTAGATACGGATCTTTTCGGCCGTGATGTCGATGTAATCGTCGGGGATGTGGGCGGGCTTGTCCGTCTCGATGGTGCAGTCGTCCACGTACTTCTCCGTTCCGGGACGCAACTGGATACCCGTTTCCATCCCCAGCTCTTCCATGGCCTCGGACAGGATTTTCTGGTAGGTTTCGTATCCCATGTCGGATATGAAACCGCTCTGCTCGGCACCCAGCAGGTTGCCGGCGCCGCGGATATCCAGATCCTGCATGGCAATGTTGAAACCGCTGCCCAGGTCGCTGAATTCCTCGATGGCGCGCAGCCTGCGGCGGGCTTCGTCGGTGAGGGAAACCAGCGGAGGCACAATCAGGTAGCAGAATGCCTTCTTGTTGCTCCGTCCCACGCGGCCGCGCAGCTGATGCAGGTCACTCAGGCCGATGTTCTGTGCCTGGTTCACGATGATGGTGTTGGCATTGGGTATATCCAGACCGTTTTCGATAATGGTCGTGCACAGCAGCATATCGTAATCGCCCCGCATAAAAGCCAGCATCCGGTCTTCCAGCTCATGGGATTCCATCTGTCCGTGCGCCACGCAGATTTTCATGTCCGGAACCAGCCGGTGCAGGATATCCTCGATAGACCGCAGTTCTTCCACCTTATTATGGAGGAAAAACACCTGTCCGCCGCGGTTCAGCTCATAATTGATGATACCCTTGATTTCATCCTCATTGAAAAGGATGATTTCCGTCTGGACGGGAATACGGTTGGGCGGAGGCGTCTGGATAATGGAAAGGTCACGTGCACCCAGCAGGGAGAACTGAAGGGTACGGGGGATAGGGGTGGCCGTCAGGGTGAGCGTATCCACGGAATGCTTGAACTGGCGGAGCTTTTCCTTCGCCGCGACGCCGAACTTCTGTTCCTCGTCGATGATCAGCAGGCCGAGGTCCTTGAACTCGAACCCGCCGCCCAGAATTTTATGCGTGCCGATGAGAATGTCGATGGCTCCCTCTTTCAGGCGCTTCTTGATGTCCGTAATCTGTTTGGCCGTACGCAGACGGCTTACGTATTCCACATTGCAGGGAAGGTTCTGCAGACGGGACTTGAAGGTCTCGAAATGCTGCAGGGACAGGATGGTGGTAGGGACCAGCACCGCCACCTGCTTGGAATCACATACAGCCTTGAAAGCTGCCCGGATGGCAATTTCCGTCTTGCCGAATCCCACGTCGCCGCACACCAGACGGTCCATGGGACATTTTTCCTCCATGTCCTCCTTGACGGCTTTGGTAGCCCGTTCCTGATCCGGCGTATCCTCGTACATGAACGAAGACTCCAGTTCCTCCTGCAGATATGTATCCGGCGAGAAGGCGAAGCCCGGGGCCGAGCGCCGCTTGGCATACAGCTGGATGAGTTCCTTGGCAATGTCTTTCACCCGCGACTTGGCGGCCGATTTGAGATTGCTCCAAGTCTTGGATCCCAGCTTGTTGATACGGGGAGCCTCTCCCTCCTTGGAACGGAAACGGGAAATCTTGTGCAGCGAATGTACGGAAACGAAGACTACGTCGCCGCCGTTGTACATCAGTTTCACCACCTCGTGGACACGCCCGAAGTCGTCTTTCATCTTCACAAGGCCGCCGAAGATTCCCACGCCGTGGTCGATATGAACCACATAATCCCCCAGATTGAAGGCGCTGAGGTCGTTCAGGGTAAGCTGTTCGCTTTTTTCAACCGTCCGGCGGAGGCGTACGCGGTGGAAACGGTCAAATATTTCATGGTCTGTGTACCAGCATACTTTATCTTCGTTGTCAACGAAACCCGCATGGATGTTCTTTCCTTTTACGAACTCCGGCAGCACGGCGTTCTCTTCCTGCAGCATGATGGACCGCAGGCGTTCCAGCTGGCTTTCCTTCTCGCCGAAGATGTACACCTTGTATCCGTGTTCCATCTTGGTCCTGATGTCCGAAAGAAGCAGTTCGAAACTCTTGTTGAAAACCGGCTGCGGAGAGATGTTGAATTTCACCGAAGGGACATCCTGGTCCATCAGGGGAATATCCAGGAACACATGTTTGAACCGCAGGATTTCTCCGAAGAACTCCTTTCCCTTGTACATGTCGGAAGAGTCCAGCCATATCGTAGCGTCCGGCTGGAGCAGGGTGAGGATACTTTCTCCCTCTTTCTCATCGGCCTCCCTGGCCGCTATGTCCGGGTAAATATCGGCCTTCTCCACCTCTTCGACGGAAAGCTGCGTGTTACAGTTGAAGGTGTTTATTTTTTCCACCTCGTCGCCGAAAAGGCTCAGGCGGTAAGGGTTTTCCTGTGAATAAGAGAAGATGTCTATGACCGATCCGCGAAGGGCGAACTGGCCGGGGGCGCTCACGAAGTCCACTTTCTCGAAGCCTTCCCCGATAAGGCGGGTGCGAAGCATATCGTGCGATACGCTGTCTCCTTTTTTTACCGTAAACAGCGCTCCCGACAGTTTTTGGGCCGACGGAATCCTCTCCTCCAGCGCCTCGGGATAGGTAACTATAAATAGCTCTGTCATCCCGAGCGAAGCCTGGGAACTTTCCAGAAGTTTGCCGATAGCGGCCGTACGCTGCACGCCCAGCGAGGATTTATAATTGCTTCGCTCGACGCTTCTGCCGGACTCGGGGAGATAGAACACCTTGTCTCCCTCTACCATATTATATAAGTCCGCACTGCAGTATTCGGCCGATTCCCTCGTAGGGAGGACTATCAGATGGACCCCTTCACGGGCCACCTGCGATACAACCGCCCAGCGTGCAGACAAAAAAAGCCCGCTGCAAAAGACTTCCTTCCCATTTTGAAGTTTCTTTTGCAGGAGCGCGGAGGAATTTACACTTATCAACATTTCCCTCTTTTTTCCTGTTGAAAAGCTGTTGATAACCCTGTTTATATCCAACCCCTCAAAAAGTCGGTTCATCTGTCAACAGGCCGTCCACACGGTAGCCACAGGTTTTCAACACTTAATATTTGTTATAATATATTGATTTTTAAAGACTTACAAGGGTTTTAAACTTTTCAACAGCCTAATAAAAATCAACACTTTTTAAAAATAAAAAGCTATATTTGTATTTGAATAGAAACCAAGCCGTCCATGTCCGACTTCGATCCACACGATACAATAGAGCGCAAAGATAGTGAATTTGAGGGAATAATCCGCCCGCAGGGGTTGGACGACTTCACCGGCCAGAAGGAGATTGTATCCAATCTGGGTATCTATATTAAGGCTGCAAAACTGCGTGGAGAAGCCCTGGACCATGTTCTTTTCCACGGCCCTCCCGGTCTGGGAAAGACTACGCTGGCCCACATCATAGCCAATGAAATGGGGGTTAACATGAAGGTGACTTCCGGTCCGGTACTGGACAAGCCCGGGGACCTGGCCGGCCTTCTTACTTCCCTGGAAACGGGAGATGTCCTTTTCATCGATGAAATCCATCGTCTTTCTCCGGAAGTGGAGGAGTATCTCTACTCCGCCATGGAGGATTATGTGATTGACATCATGATAGACAAAGGTCCCGGTGCCCGTTCCGTCCGTATTTCCCTGAATCCTTTCACCCTGGTGGGAGCTACCACCCGAAGCGGTCTTCTTACGGCGCCGCTCAGGGACCGTTTTGGCATCAACTGCGCCCTGGAGTATTATGATACGGAAGATCTTAAAAGGATTGTCCTCCGCTCTGCCGGAATACTGCAGCTGGAAATAGATGACGATGCCGCTTATGAGATAGCCCTCCGCAGCCGCGGAACGGCCCGTATCGCCAATGCCCTTCTCAAGCGTGTTCGGGACTTCGCACAAGTGCTCGGGGACGGCCGCATCAATCTGGAAATTACACGTTTCGCCCTGAACAAGCTTAAAATCGACAAGCGGGGACTGGACGCCATCGACAATAAGATTCTCCGTACGCTCATCCTCACGTTCAAGGGCGGTCCGGTGGGCATCGGCACGCTGGCCACTTCTGTCAGCGAAGATGCGGGAACCCTCGAGGAGGTGTACGAGCCCTTCCTGATCAAGGAAGGTTTCATCATCCGCACCCAGCGCGGCCGCGTAGCCACCGACCTCGCTTACGCCCACCTCGGAATGGAATCCTATCTCACCCAACGAAAGTATTCTCCCGATGAAAGCGGTTCACTTTTTTAACTTTTACTTGTCATCCTGGTTTTACTTGTCATTCTGTTTTTACTTGTCATTCTGAGCGAAGCGAAGAATCTATTTTATGTACAATCATTATTACGTATATATAATGTCAAGTCTGAATAACAAGACATTATACACCGGAGTAACCAATGATTTAGAAAGAAGAGTAAAGGAGCATAAATCGGGATTTATACCAGGTTTTACTAAGAAATACAATTGTATTAAACTGGTTTATTACGAAGAATACTCAGATATTAATGAAGCAATAGATAGGGAAAAGCAAATAAAAGGTTGGAAGAGAATAAGGAAAGAAGAATTAATAGACACTGCAAATAAAGAAAGGAATGAATTATATAAAGAATAGATTCTTCGTCGCTTCGCTCCTCAGAATGACAATTACAATGTGGGTGCTTCTGTTCCTATGTGACATTCCTTCCTATGCGTGTACGTCGTGTATTATCAGTGGTAAATACACGGCAGACGGAAAGGCGGTGATGTTTAAACACCGGGACTCCAGTTGTCAGGAAGTGGCCGTGGAATACTTCCATGGAGAGAAATACCGCATGATGTGCCTTGTCAATGCCGATTGGCGCATCAATCCGCTGGCAAAGGTGCCCCTTGGAACGCGCGAAGCCTGGGCCGGCATGAACGAGACCGGCTTCGCCATCATGAATACCGCTACCTACGATTTGAAAGATGACGATCTTCCCGCCGATATGATGGACAGGGAAGGCGTCCTTATGTACAGGGCCCTGGAGATATGCACTACCCTCGAAGATTTTGAATGTTTCCTGGATACCCTTTCCAGGCCGATGGGCGTAGAAGCCAACTTCGGTGTCATTGATGAAAGGGGAGGCGCCGCCTATTACGAGGTCAACAATCACAGTTGGGTGAAATTCGACGTAAACCGTGAACCGCTGGGATACAGGGTGGTTACCAACTTTACCATGATGGGACGTGTGGAAGACAGGAAGGGAGTGGACCGTTACATAAAGGCTCACAAAATCCTGGCTTCTTCGGATGTACCCATCTGTGAATGGGACCATAACTTCCTCATTCAGAATATATCATGCTCAGGTGCACCTATTATGCGCGACATTACTTCCTGCGCCGTTGTATTTGAGGGAAGGACGATGTGGGCCAGTTTGGGAAAGCCGGACAAGGTCCCCTGCAAACCTTATATATTATAAAATGTCCTAATTTAATCCCGAAAAATACTTATATTTGCAAGTCTAAAGGAAAATCACAACAATTATTAATAATATGTCAGATCCTAAATTGATTTCCAAGATTCCGGACGGACCGCTGAAGGACAAATGGTCCAAGCGCAAAGCCGAAATCCGTATTGTTTCTCCGAACAACAAGCGGAAACTGGAAGTGATTGTGGTAGGTACCGGTCTTGGCGGAGCATCCGCAGCTGCCTCTTTGGGCGAGATGGGATACAACGTCAAGATTTTCTGCATCAGTGACTCTCCCCGTCGTGCACACTCCATCGCTGCACAGGGTGGTATCAACGCAGCCAAGAACTACCAGAACGATAACGACTCCATTTACCGTCTGTTCTACGACACCATCAAGGGTGGCGACTACCGTTCCCGCGAAGCCAACGTCTATCGTCTGGCAGAGGTGAGCGCCGCCATCATCGACCAGTGCGTAGCCCAGGGTGTTCCTTTCGCCCGTGAATATGGCGGATACCTGGCCAACCGTTCCTTCGGTGGCGTGCAGGTGAGCCGTACTTTCTATGCTCGCGGACAAACCGGCCAGCAGCTGCTTCTGGGTGCCTATGCTTCCCTGAACAAGGAAATCGCAGCAGGTACCGTGAAGAGCTATCCCCGTCACGAGATGCTGGATCTGGTGATTATCAACGGTGAGGCCAAGGGTATCATCGCCCGCAACCTCGTCACCGGTGAAATCGAGCGTTTCGGTGCCCACGCCGTCGTCCTGGCTACCGGTGGTTATGGTAATACTTACTTCCTCTCCACCAACGCCATGAACTCCAACGGTTCCGCCGCCATGCAGGCCTACCGTAAGGGAGCCTTCTTCGCCAACCCCTGCTTTGCCCAGATTCACCCCACCTGTATTCCGGTGCACGGTGACCAGCAGTGCAAGCTTACCCTGATGTCCGAGTCCCTCCGTAACGATGGCCGTATCTGGGTTCCCAAGAAGAAGGAAGACGTGGAAAAACTGCGCAAGCACGAGATTAAACCCTCCCAGATTGCCGAGCAGGACCGCGACTACTATCTCGAGCGCCGTTATCCGGCCTTCGGTAACCTCGTTCCCCGTGACGTGGCTTCCCGCGCCGCCAAGGAGCGCTGCGACGCAGGCTTCGGCGTAAACGAGACCGGTCTGGCCGTGTTCCTGGATTTCTCCGACGCCATCCAGCGTCTGGGTCACCAGAGAGTACAGGAGCGTTATGGAAACCTCTTTGATATGTACGAAAAGATCACTTCCACTTCCCCTTGGGAAGAGCCGATGATGATCTATCCCGCCATCCACTACACCATGGGCGGTCTCTGGGTGGACTATGACCTCCAGACCACCATCCCCGGCTTGTACGCTATCGGCGAGGCCAACTTCTCCGACCACGGCGGAAACCGTCTGGGTGCATCGGCCCTCATGCAGGGTCTGGCCGACGGCTATTTCGTCCTGCCTTACACCATCGGCGATTATCTTTCCCATAAGTTTGCAGAGCCCAAGACGGACACCAACGCCCCCGAGTTCGAGGAGGCCGAAAAAGCCGTGAAGGCCCGCATCGAGAAACTCTTCGCCGTGAAGGGTACCGAGCCTGTCGATGCCATTCACAAGAAGCTCGGCCACATCATGTGGGAGTATGTAGGCATGGCCCGTAACGAGGAAGGTCTGAAGAAGGCAATTGAGGAAATCGGCAAACTCCGTGAGGAGTTCTGGAAGACTGTTCGTGTTCCGGGTACCAACGGAGAGTTCAACCAGGAACTGGAAAAAGCCCTGCGTCTGGTGGACTTCTTCGATATCGGCGAACTGATGGCCCGCGACGCCCTTAACCGTCGTGAATCCTGCGGCGGTCACTTCCGCGAGGAAATGCAGACGGAAGAAGGCGAGACCAAGCGCGACGACGAGAACTTCATGTATGTAGCCGCCTGGGAATACAAGGGCGAGGGCAATGCCCCTGAGCTGCACAAGGAAGAACTCAAGTATGAGAACATCAAGATTGCAACCCGTAACTATAAAGACTAATCCCGATTATGGAATATAATGTGAAAGTATGGCGTCAGAAGAACGCCAAAGCAAAAGGCCATTTCGAGACCTACCACGTTACGGATGTGGAGGAGGATGCATCTTTCCTCGAAATGCTTGATATCCTGAACGACCAGCTCATCCGCAAGGGTGTTGAGCCCATCGCTTTCGATCATGACTGTCGTGAGGGTATTTGCGGTGCCTGTTCCCTGTATATCGACGGCCGTGCACACGGTCCGGACGATCAGGTGACCACCTGCCAGCTGTTCATGCGTCATTTCAAACCCGGTGCTACCATTACCGTGGAGCCCTGGCGTTCCGGTGCCTTCCCGGTCATCAAAGACCTTGTGGTGGACCGTACTGCATTCGATAAGATCATGCAGGCCGGCGGTTTCATCACCGTCCGTACCGGTTCCGCACAGGATGGCAATACCCAGCTCATTCCCCACGACGATGCAGAGCTTTCCATGGACGCTGCCGCCTGCGTAGGTTGCGGTGCCTGTGTGGCAACCTGCAAGAACGGATCGGCCATGCTGTTCGTGGCTGCCCGCGTGAGCTCCCTGGCCCTGCTGCCGCAGGGTCGTCCGGAGGCTGCCCGCCGCGCCCGCGCCATGGTTGCCAAGATGGACGAACTGGGCTTCGGTAACTGCACCAACACCCGCGCCTGCGAGATGGAGTGCCCGAAGCATGTCACCATCGACCATATCGCCCGTCTGAATCGTGAATATTTGAAAGCCCGCTTCAGCGAGTAAGGAATAAATTACAATTTTTACCCGGTCTAACTGAGTTTTTTTCGGCTAGACCGGGTAATTTTTTTAATAAAAAATTTTTTAATAAAGATTTGTAAGTGTCTCTTATTGAATAATAGGGAATTGTAAGCAGATTAGGTATGAAAGATTAATAAAACATGAATATTCGATGTATATTTTTTTATTTTGTGAATAATTTTTACTATTTTTGCTCTTGCAAATGTAAAATATGTTTATCATTTTTGCAGCCGATTATTCATTTTTGAGGCCTATTATACCTTAAAAGTGACCGAATCAGAATAAATTCTTTGTATCAATATTTTATGTTTAACTAATCTTTTCATGCTTATGAAAAATGTCAGGCATTTTCTCCTGTCTGTTATCCTTTCTGTAGCAGCCATTTCGGCTTATGCACAGAATATCACCATTAAGGGTGTGGTAACGGACAGCGCCAACGGTGAGCCGCTTCCCGCTGCTTCCGTTATGCTGAAAGGAACCAGTCTTGGTACCATGACGAATCTGGACGGCGAGTACTCTTTCAGTGCTCCCAAGGACGGAGTTCTCGTCTTCAGTACCATTGGTTACAAAACCGTCGAAGTTGAGATTAGCGGCAAGTCCGTTATCAACTGTAGTTTGGAAAGCGACACCGAATATCTGGACGATGTTGTGGTGATTGCATACGGTACGCAGAGTTCCAGGACAGTTACAGCTTCTGTTTCTTCCCTGAAGGCTGAATCCCTTAAAGATGCCCCGAACGTGAGCTTTGACTCCATGCTGCAGGGCCAGGCTGCCGGTGTGCAGGTTTCTACGCCTAACGCCGGTGCCGGTGCACAGTCCAAGGTGCTCATCCGTGGTGTCAGCTCCATTTCCGCCGGTACCGATCCTCTTTATATTGTGGACGGTGTTCCGATTCAGTCCGGCGTTGTGAATGCCAGCTACATGGAGGCAAACCCGCTGTCTGACATCAACCCCGCCGACATTCTCTCTATAGATGTGCTGAAGGATGCCGCCGCAACGGCTTTGTACGGTTCCCGTGCTGCCAGCGGTGTTATCATCATCACCACCAAGTCCGGTCGCAAGGGTGAAACCAAGGTCACCTATGACATGAACATCGGTTTTTCCGAAGCTACCAAGACCTATGATGTCATGGATGCCGACGCTTACGTCGCATACAAGAACATGGCCGTGAAGAATGCCTACGGTACCGATGAAATGGCTATTTCCGGTAGAGGTAACAAGTATGGCAACAAAGCCTTCAATATTCCCTTTGATTCCGAAGGCAACCCCATCAAGACCAACTGGGCCGATTATATCTATAAGAAAGGTCTGATTCAGAACCACACTGTGGCTATTTCCGGTGGTTCCGACAAGACCCAGTACTATGCTTCCGCCAACTTCTCCGACAACAACGGTATTATCCTTGGCGACAGCTACAAGCGTTTCGGCTTCAAGTCCAACATTACCACCAAGGTTACTTCCTGGTTGAAAGTAGGTCTGAGCGGTCAGTATTCCAAGGGTTATACCCGCGTAATCGACTCTTCCCGTCAGGATGGTGTATTCTCTGCCGCCGGTCTTCCCCGTCAGGCTACTATCCTCCCTCCTATCACCTTCCCTTATAACGAGGATGGTTCTTACAACGTGATGAACGGTGGTGAGTATATAGGTGTGGGTGGTGTGAATATCGCCTCCCTTAGTTATCCGAATGCCATGGCTCAGCAGGAGTCCTTCAATAAAATCAACACCGACCGTATCATTGCCAGCGGTTACGCTGAAGTAGAACCGTTGAAGAACCTCATTGTAAAGAGCCAGTTCGGTGTGGATTACATGCTGGAAAACGAGGAAACCTTCTGGGATCCCGAGTATGGACAGGGAGCTGGTAACAACGGCTACGCCTGGCGTACGGTGGATGATCTTCTCTCCTGGACCTGGACCAATACGGCCAATTATAACCTGGCCGTCAAGGAGCATTCCTTTGATTTCCTCCTGGGTATGGAGGCTTATTCCGAGTCTTATGGATATGACTGGATCAACGCTAGCGACATTGCCAATAAAGCTTATAGCGGTTTCCGTGCCGGTTTCAACACCAATAAGGCCGGTGGTTCCGAAGGTTCCAAATCCATGATTTCATACTTTGGCCGTATCAATTACGACTACAAGGCCAAATACATGATTTCTGCCAACTTCCGTCGTGATGGTCTTTCTGCTCTGGGTGCCGAGAGCAAGTGGGGTAACTTCTGGGGTGTGTCCGCCGCATGGCGTGTCTCCGAGGAGCCCTTCTTCGAGTCTCTCCGCAACGTGGTTGATGAATTCAAGATCAAAGGCAGCTTTGGTGTTGTAGGTAATTCCGACATCGGCTATTATCCCGCCCAGACTTACTACTCCGACAGCTTCTACGGTGGCAAACCTACTCTGGTTCTCAAGAACATCGGAGACTCTTCCCTGGCCTGGGAATCCTCCAGCAAGTATGATATAGGCTTTAACGTGAGTCTCTTCAATAACGTTAAGGTGGATTTTGACTACTATTATACGAAGACCAACAATCTGGTGATGAGCGTTCCCCAGGGTCCTTCCACCGGTATTGGAGAATTGAAGACCAACACCGGTTCCATGGAGAACAAGGGTGTTGAATTGTCCATCGGTGCAGAAATTGTCAAGACCAGGGATTTCTCCTGGAACAGCAACTTCAACATCACGACTTCCAAGAACAAGGTTATCTCCCTTGCCAACGGTGTTACCGAAATCTATGGTGACTCCGAAGCCAACGTTACAATGCCGGGTTATTCTGTAGGTCAGCTTTACGCCTATCCTACCGGCGGTATCGATCCTGAAACCGGTCACCGTATCTTCTTCGGTTCCAATGGTGAATGGACTCATTATGATCCCATGACCAAGAAGTGGTATCTTAAGGACGGCACCGAATTCAAGGGCTCCCTTGAGCAGGTTCGCTCCGGTAATACGCTGCCCACCTGGTTTGGCGGTTGGACGAACACCTTCAAGTATAAGAACTTCGATTTCAACCTCATGTTCCAGTTCTCTGGCGGTAACTGGATCCTGAACGCCTTCAATGCTACCGGTTCCGATAACCGTTGGTGGAACAACCTCTCCGAGGTTGCCGACAAGTGCTGGAAACAGCCTGGCGACAATGCTAAGTATGCCTACCCCGTGTACGGTGATAATGTTTCCAACGGTTCTGCCTATGAAATTTCCGACTGGATTGAAAAGGGTGACTATCTCCGTTTGAAGAACATCGGTTTTGGTTATACGTTCAAGCCTAAGAAATCTGAGAATTCCATCTCTTCCATCCGTGCATATGCCCAGATTCAGAATGTGTTCGTTCTCACGGCGTTTACCGGTCTGGATCCTGAGATTACCTCCTCTTATACCAGCCAGGCTGTGCTTTCCGGTGGTTATTACAAGAATACCCTGCCGCAGGCCCGTACTTACACGCTGGGTGTACAGATTTCCTTCTAAAACATAGGAGACACTTATTATGAAGAATATCATCAAACTTCTCGCTATACTGAGTGTGGTTTCCGTGCTGGGCTCCTGCAATAAGTCTTTTATTGAAAAGGACAAGCCGTATTCCATGATTGAGAGTGTAATGTACTCCAATCCCACTTACATTGAGTCTGCCCTTCTGGGTTGCTATGACACTTTCAAAAGCTCGAACCCCTCCTTCATGTCCGGTCTGGCTTATGTGGTTTTCGATTGCCGCGGTGAGGATATTGTAAACATCTCCAACCCCACGACGATGCAGGATACCTATGAAATGAAGGTTCTGAGCACGACACAGGAGAATGGCCGTATCTGGGAATATGCATACAAAACCATCAACACCTGCAACATTTTCATTGACAATCTGGTAAAGTACAACTGCTCGGAACTTCTTGGTGAGGCTCTTTGCAAGCAGTACACGGCCGAGGCCAAGTTCCTTCGTGCCTACTGCTACTATGTGCTTGTGAACCTGTATTCCCTGCCGTATGTCGTGAATCCTGAGGCTCCGGCTGTTCCGCTTCGCCTGAGCGGCCTCACATCTTCCGGTAATAACGATTGCCCGGCCGCCTGCATTTCTGACGTATATACCCAGATTCTTGCCGACTGCATTCCTGCCGATTTGAAGAACGAGCCTGCTACCTACGACGGTGTAACCCGTGCTTCTGCAGCCGCCGCCCATATGCTTAAAATGCGTGTTTATATGGCCGAGCAGAAATGGGATGAGGCTATTGTTGAAGGGACCGCCATTACCGGCTATGAACTGGCCGAGGACGTTACCGAACTTTACGGTAAGGAAACATACAAGAACAAGGAAATGATTTTTGCTCTTCCTATGTCCACCCAGCCTGGCGATACGCCCAATACGCAGATGAGCTGCGCCGAGTATTTCAGCAAGGCGGCAACGGTTGCGTGGCTCAACACGGAATCCGGTATCCTTTCCAAGGAGAATTACAACCTTGACATCGATGACCGCGTTTCCAAGCTTGTTTCCACTCCGGATAGCGACGGCTACGTTTATTCCACCAAGTTCTCCGACAAGGCTCAGAAACTTGACTGGGTTCCCGTGATGCGCTATGCCGAGACTCTCCTGAACCTGGCTGAATGCTATGCCAACAAGGCAGACGGTGCTTCAAAGGCAAAGAAAGCCCTGAAGGATGTACGCAGCCGTTCCATTGCTTCGGGAGATCCTCTCAATGTGGATTCCATCGGCGCCGGTGATCTGCTCTCCGCTATTTCTAACGAGCGCCGCCTTGAATTCATCTGCGAAGGTATGCGCGGCATCGACATTATCCGTCGCGGTGAGAGCTTTGTGAAAGAGGTAGAATCGGTGAAGGTCAGTTACAATGTAGGCTCCTCTGATACCAACTACTATTGGCCTATCCCGAATGCAGAAATCAATTACAACAAAACCCTTGGCAAGAAGTAATCGGTATGAAAAAGATTCTTTACATTTGTTCTGCTGCCCTTGTGCTGGCGGCAACAGGATGTTCTTCCAAGAAGGATATCGATATGGATTTTCACGGCGGTGCGGGCCTCGAGTTCGTTCACTTTGAAAACGCATCTGATGCATGGCTGGTCTCTGCGGATGACGAAACCTTCAATTATGAGGTTGTTGTAGCCCAGACCTACGCTCACAGCGAGAGTGTTACCTATAATATCGCCGTTGGTGAAAAGACTACCGGTGAGGAAGGTGTGGATTTCGCTATCCCTACCAAGTCGGTGACAATCGCCAAGGATCAGTATTTCGGAAAAATCCCCGTTGAGATTCTTTATGACACGACAGGCGAAGGTTTCGTGCTGGAACTGGTTCTGAGCGTGGATGACAAACTCATCAATCCCTCTTACGGCGGATCCGCGTTGATTACCGTCAATACGGATAAAATTACCATCGACTGGGAATGGCTTGCCGGAAAATGGAGTTGCCAGGATTATGTCTATTATAATGGAGTCAATGATGGTGGTGCGTATCCCGTTTCCATTTCCAAAGTAGATGAAACCCATGGTACTTTGAATGGCCTTAAGGGGGGTGATCCTATCAACTTCACTGTAGATTTCGATGCTAAGACCATCTCCTTTGAGGGAAATCAGTACTCTCAGGCCAACGCAGACTATGAGTGCGATTTTTACTTCGTGGCTGTAAATCCCGAAACGGACTATGATGTTTACGACCCGATTAATACTCCTTTCGTTGGCACTTTGAGCCCTGCAGGAATCGTTATCGATAATTATGATTTCCTGATGGTTGGTGGGCCGTATGATGGTTACACGTTCTTCGGTGGTGTAAAATCGACGCTTACCAAGAAGAAGTAATCATTCTCAGTAGTGATGTTTGAGGTCCCGGAATTATTCGGGACCTCTTTTTTGTTCTTGGATGCAAGAATTCTCTTTTTATGTGTTATATTAGGGAACCAATAACACTTCCTATGAAACAGAAACTGTTTATAGCTGTCGTTTTTATCCTTGTTTTCTGCGGAATCAGTTTTGCGCAAAAGAAAAGTGAATACACCGTCAGGGCAAATCTCATGCTGCTGGATTGTTCCGTGAATGCTACTGCAGGTGTCTTTACGAACGATGATGTAGTCCTGGGAATCGGTTCTGGTTGGGGACAGCTATTTCGTCCGCAAGGTCCAGGAGGAAGCCGTATCGGTCAGCGTCTGACGTTTTATGCGTATAATCGTTTGTATTTCCCATTAGGCAATAAGAGGAAAGTTTTTCTGTATAGTGATCAGTTGCTTGGCGGTCTTTGGCTTTACAAAATCGAGCCTTTTCACGAAAAGTCGGGCGAGTTAACCTATGATAAGCCCCTGCAATGGTATTATTCCTGGCAACCCGGTGTTGCCTTCAGGACATGGGGAGAATCCAACGTTTTTATCGGCCTTAGCTTTGGCCCCACCTTCGGCCTTCACGCCGGTCTCACATTCTGACGGCGGATACCAGCTTTTTTCGTATCTTTGCACTCAATATGAGTGAATTCAAGACGAATAAAGCTGTATTTGTTGGTGTCATCCTGGAAAAGGGAGGAGAACGCAAGGTTCAGGAGTACCTGGACGAGCTTGCTTTTCTGGCCGAGACGGCAGGTGCCATTCCAGACAAAATGTTCACCCAGCGTCTGGACCGGCCGGACAAGGCTACGTATATCGGCCCGGGAAAACTGGATGAAATCAAGCAGTACTGCGAGGAAAATGAAATAGAGTACGTCATTTTTGACGATGAACTGACGGGTATGCAGCAACGCAATATCGAAAAGATTATTGCCTGCAGCGACGTTATAGACCGTACCAGCCTCATCCTGGAAATCTTTGCCCAGCGGGCCAAGACTTCCTATGCCAAGATGCAGGTGGAACTGGCGCATTACAATTACATGCTTCCGCGTCTGGCCGGCATGTGGACCCACCTGGAGCGCCAGCGGGGTGGTATGGGTACTCGAGGCGGTATGGGTGAGACCCAGATCGAAATTGACCGCCGTATTGTAAAGCAGAGAATTTCCAAATTAAAGGAAGACCTGAAGAAGGTGGACCGGCAAATGGCCACGCAAAGGGGCAATAGAGGCTCTCTCGTGCGTTTAGCGCTCGTCGGATATACCAATGTAGGGAAAAGTACTTTGATGAATTTATTGGCCAAATCTGACGTTTTTGCCGAGAATAAGCTTTTCGCTACGCTGGACACCACCGTCAGGAAGGTTGTCATCGAGAATGTTCCCTTCCTTCTGAGTGATACCGTAGGCTTTATCCGCAAACTGCCCACTCAGCTGGTGGAAGCCTTCAAGAGTACCCTGGACGAAGTCCGCGAGGCCGATGTTCTGGTGCACGTCGTCGATATCTCTCATCCGGACTTCGAAGAGCAGATGCAGGTGGTGGAGCAGACGCTTCGGGACATCAATGCCGCCAACAAGCCCGTCTACGTAGTATTCAACAAGGTGGATGCTTACACCTACGAGCCCTACGACGAGTTCTCTCTGGAGCCCAAACAGCCCATCAACCGTACACTGGACGAGCTTAAGAGCAGCTGGATCGCGGAGGAAAAGACTCCGTGCATCTTTATCAGCGCTAAGGAAAAAATCGGCATAGAAAAACTCCGCAACGACCTGTATAAGATTGTGGCTGAGATTCATGCGGGTCGTTATCCGTTTAATAATTTTCTCTGGTAATACGTTTAAAGGATGATTTCTTATTTTACAGAAGATATTAAGTTCCCCTTTAAGGAGAAAAGGCTCACTTCCCGCTGGCTCAAGTTTGTAGCGGAGAGTGAGGCCAAGCGTCTCGGCGATATTTCCGTTATATTTTGCTCCGATAATTATATTTTGGATGTCAATATAAAATATCTGCAACACGATTATTATACGGACATCATTACTTTCGACTACTGTGAGGGAAACACCCTCTCCGGAGACCTTTTCATCTCCATCGACTCCGTTCGAGAGAATGCTTCTTTCTATGGGACGGAATTCGCCGATGAACTCAATCGTGTTATCGTACACGGCCTCCTTCACTTGATCGGCTACGACGATCATACCGAGGAGGATATCGCTCAGATGCGAGCCAAGGAGAATTACTATCTTTCCCAGCGCCCGAACGTATGAACAACCGCTTCGATGTCATTGTAATCGGAGGCGGTCATGCCGGCTGCGAGGCTGCTATGGCTGCCGCGGGCATGGGTTCTTCCGTCCTGCTCCTTACGCCGGACCTGAACGGTCTTGCGAAGATGAGCTGCAACCCGGCTGTCGGTGGAATCGCCAAAGGACAGATTGTTCGCGAGATCGACGCCCTCGGCGGTTACTCCGGTCTGGTTACCGACGCGGCCACCCTGCAGTTCCGCATGCTCAACCGTTCCAAGGGGCCGGCCATGTGGAGTCCGCGCGCCCAGTGCGACAAACAGAAGTTTTCTGCCACCTGGTTAAAAACGCTTCTAAGTGTTTCTAACTTAAGCATTTACGCGGATTTTGCAGCAGAATTTCTCTTTGAGAATCGTGTAATTGCCGGCGTTCGTACAACTACCGGGGCAATTTTCTACGCTCGCGCCTTTATTTTGACGGCCGGCACCTTCCTGAACGGTAAGATGTTCATCGGCCAGCACTCCTTCGAAGGAGGTCGCATCGGCGAGAAGGCTTCTTATGGAATCTCCGATCAGCTGGCCGCGGCCGGTATTCCGATGGAGAGAATGAAGACGGGCACCCCGCCTCGGCTGGACATCCGTTCGATCGACTTGTCCAAGCTCGTGCGCCAGGAAGGAGACGCCAACCCCGAGCGCTTCTCTTACCTTCCCGTTCCCTCTGCCGTCCAGGCCGGGGGCACTCAGATGGATTGCTATCTTCTTCATACCAATGAGAAGGTCCATGACATCCTTCGTTCCGGCTTTGACCGTTCCCCTTTGTTCACGGGTCTTATCCACGGCAAGGGGCCGCGCTATTGTCCCAGCATTGAAGACAAGCTGCGTACGTTTGCCGGAAAGGATTCTCATCAGCTGTTCCTGGAGCCGGAGGGAGTTTCTTCCCCCGAATATTATCTGCAGGGCTTCTCCTCTTCCCTTCCTCTGGAGATCCAGATGGAAGCGGTTCATGCTATCGAAGGACTTGAAAATGCTGTTTTCTTCAAGCCGGCGTATGCTGTTGAATACGATTATTTCGATCCTCAGTATCTTCATCACTCGCTTCGCTCCAAGGTTGTAGATAACCTATTCCTGGCTGGCCAGGTGAATGGTACTACTGGTTACGAGGAGGCGGCGG
>JAEEXZ010000076.1 GCA_016288055.1 Bacteroidales bacterium | reverse complement strand
TTCTCCAGATTGGAAAACGGCTTCGTGTCCGTTAGCGGAGCTTGGTGTTATAGTGAGGGTGAACCTTGCCCTTTGAGATGTTCTGCAGCTTGCTGGAGAGCATCTTTTTTCTGATGGGGGCGGCGTGATCCGTGAAGAGGTCTCCGTCCAGGTGGGACAGCTCATGCTGGACCATACGGGAGGCGAAATTGTCGAAGACCTCGGTGACCTGCTCCAGGTCCTCGTTATAATAGCGCACTTTGATGGTCTTGGGACGCACGATGTCGCAGTAAACGCCGGGGATGCTCAGGCAGCCTTCGGAGTAGGTGGTCTGCTCTTCGCTTTCTTCCAGGATTTCGGGGTTGATGAGGGTACGGCGGAAGTCTTTCAGGTAGTCGTAAGTGTCGGCGACAACATCTCCGTCCACGATGACGACGCGCTGGCTCACGCCGATCTGCGGCGCGGCGAGGCCGCATCCGTCGGCCGTGACCAGGGTGTCTTTCAGGTCTTGCACCAGGGAGGCGATGGCTTCTTTGTCGGCCAGGTTCACCTCTGCGGCTTTCTTGCGCAGCACTTCTGCGCCATAAAGGTAAATGGGACGTATCATAAGTAAATTCAATTATCTGTTTTGCCTGTCCAGGTAGCCCTGGAGGATAATGGCGGCCGCAATCTTGTCAACGGACGCCTTGTCCCGGCGGTCTTTGTACTTCATGCCGCCGTCAATCATGGCACGATGGGCGAGCACCGAGGTGAAACGCTCGTCTTCCAGCGTGACGGGAATGTCCGGGAAGGCCTTCCCGAGCACTTTCAGGAAGCGGTCCACGTCGGCCTGGGCTTCCGAGGGCCTTCCGTCCATGTTCACCGGATAACCGATTACAAAGTGAATGATTCTCTCTTTTTCGGCGTACTTTTTGAGATAATCTATTAACTTTGTAGAATCGACTGTATCCAGTGCGGACGCAAAGATTCCCAGTGGGTCACTGGCGGCAAGGCCGGTGCGCCTGCGTCCGTAATCTATGCCGATGATTCTGTCCATACAGTCTGCAAAGATACGAATTATTATGGAGAAACCCGACAAGAAGAACAAGAAGAACCGTTCCTTCCGCCTGGCGCTGGTGGATGCCATTTCCCATGAAAGGATATGGAGTTTCCGCTATACGCGTACGGCCATGATCATCGCGCTGGTAACCTTCTTTGTCCTCATCGTCGTCGGAATGTACAGCCTTATCGCCTTTACGCCCGTCCGTTCGCTCATACCGGGCTACCCGGGCGCCATTTCCCGTCGGCAGGCGGTGCAGAACGCCCTCCGCATCGATTCCCTGGAAACCCGCATCCTCCAGTGGGAGCTTTACGCGGAGAACCTTCGCCGCGTGGTCTCGGGGATGGAGCCCATCCGCATGGACAGCCTCATCCTCAAGAACAAGAACGCCTCCCGCGAAGAGGTGGACGCCAATTTCCTCGCGTTCAGGGACTCCCTCCTGCGGGCCGATGTAGATCAGGAAGAGCAATTCGGCGTGGATGCCGCTACGCCCCGCCGGAACCTTCCCATCGAGGCCCTGTCTTTCTATACGCCCGTCAAGGGCGTCGTGTCAGCCGGATTCGACCGTGCCCTGCACCCCTGGATTGACGTTACGGCCCCCGTGGGCTCCGTGGTTATGGCGGTGCTGGACGGAACGGTGGTGTTCACCGGCTGGGAGGAGGAAAGCGGCAACATCCTGGTTATCCAGCACCGCGGGGACATCCTCTCCGTTTACAAGAATAATGAAAAACTGCTGCGCAAGGTAGGCGAGACCGTGCATGCCGGCACCCCGGTGGGTGTGCTGGCGGCCTCCTCCTCCCTCACCAAGGGAGACCATCTGCACTTCGAACTCTGGTACGAAGGCAAGGCGCTGGATCCGGTGCAGTATATAAAGTTTTAGATTCTTCGCTTCGCTCAGAATGACAGGTAAGAGAATTGCAATCCTGGGCTCGACAGGATCCATCGGTACGCAGACGCTGGACGTGGTACGCCAGCACCCGGACCGTTTTTCCGTTTTCATGATATCGGCCAACAGCAGCGCGGCCCTTCTGGTGCAGCAGGCGCTCTCTTTTCACGTCCCGCACGTGGTTATCTGCAACCCCGCCAAGTACGATGAGGTTCGCGGCGCCCTGCCCCCTTCCGTGGAAGTGCACCTGGGCATTGAGGCGGCATGCTCCCTGGTACAGGCTCCGGAGGTGGATGTCGTGGTGGCGGCCATGGTCGGGTTCAGCGGCCTGCGGCCCACCCTTGCGGCCATCCATGCCGGGAAGGCCATCGCCCTGGCCAATAAGGAAACGCTCGTAGCCGCGGGAGAGGTCGTCATGGCCGATGCCCGGCGCTACGGCGCCCCCATCTATCCGGTGGATTCGGAACATTCGGCCATCTTCCAGTGCCTTGCGGCGGCCGGGGACAATCCCGTGCACCTGATTCACCTGACAGCCTCGGGCGGTCCGTTCCGCACCTGGCCGCGGGAGGAGATTGCCAAGGCCGGGCGGGAGCAGGCCCTGAAGCATCCCAATTGGGATATGGGCGCCAAGATTACCATCGATTCGGCCACGATGATGAACAAGGGCTTCGAGGTTATCGAGGCCAAGTGGCTGTTCCATGTGCCGGCCCGCCAGATTCATGTGGTCGTGCATCCGGAATCCGTCATCCACTCCATGGTGGAGTTTGAGGACGGCGCCGTCATCGCCCAGCTGGGCTGCCCGGATATGCGCCTCCCCATTGCCCTGGCCATGGCTTATCCGGAGCGCCTCCCTCTGGACGGTAAACGGCTCAGTTTCAGCGACCTCAAGGGTCTTACCTTCTTTGAACCGGACCTGGAAAAGTTTCCCTGCCTGCAGCTGGCTTTTGACGCCATCGAAAAGGGCGGCAACATCCCCTGCGCCATGAACGCCGCGAACGAAGTGGCCGTGGCGGCCTTCCTGGCGGGAAAAATCGGCTTTTACGACATTCCGCGTTGCATTGCGCATGCCATGGAACGCATCTCCTTCATCGGCAATCCCTCCCTGGACGACATCTTCTCCACCCATTCGGAGGCGACCGCCCTGTCACAATCCTTCCTGGGTGTATGAGAGTACTGCAAGTGATCCTGGCCCTGTCCGTGCTCATCCTCTTTCATGAGTTGGGACACTACATCTGGGCGCGTATTTTCCGTATCCGCGTAGAAAAGTTCTTCCTGTTCTTCGACCTGGGAGGATTCAAGTTGTTTTCCTTCAAGATAGGAGAAACGGAGTATGGCATGGGGTGGCTGCCCCTTGGCGGCTACTGCAAGATTGCCGGCATGGTGGATGAGTCCATGGATACCGATTTCCTCAAAAAGGATCCCCAGCCCTGGGAGTTCCGTTCACATCCTGCCTGGCAGCGCCTGCTGGTGATGGCGGGCGGCGTGCTTAACAACTTCCTCCTCGCGCTGGTGGTCTTCATCTCCATCCTGGCGGGTTGGGGCCGCAATTACATGCCCAATGAAAGCCCGGTTTATGTGAACGAGCTGGGACAGGCCCTTGGCTTCCGCACCGGAGACCGCATCCTCTTGTACGACGACTACGCCCCGAAGGATTTCCTCTCCCTTCAGGCCGACCTTGCCCGCCGCCAGGTGCGCAGCGCAACGGTCCTCCGGGGAGCCGATACCCTTCAAATCTATATCGACCAGGCCCTGATCGGCGATGTCCTGAACAATCCCGGCCTGTTCGACGTGGCCCTGCCCTTCGTGGTGGACAGCGTGATGACCCGCAGCCCCAATGCGCCGGCCCTTCGCGCCGGGGACTGCATCGTCGGGGTGGCGGGGGAAGTGACGCCTTACCTTCAGGATGTCCGGAAGCAGTTGCACCTCCATCCGGGGGAGACGGTTCCGGTGACGGTCGTGCGGGATGCCGACACCCTTTCCATTCCCCTGCAGGTGGACCCCCAGGGAATGTTGGGCGTGTTCTTCCGCAACACGCCGCTCAAGCACAGGGAATACAGCGTAATGGAAGCAATTCCAGCGGGTTTCAACTGGGCCTGGGAAAGTGTGGCAGGATATTTGCGGGACCTCCGCCTGGTCGCGACACCGTCCACCGGCGCGTATAAATCGGTGGGCAGTTTCGTGGCTATCGGCCAGGTTTTCCCCACATCCTGGGACGGGCTCCAGTTCCTGTATATCCTTGCTGTGCTGTCCGTGATGCTGGGTGTAATGAACCTGCTTCCCATTCCGGCCCTGGATGGAGGACATATTGTGTTTTGCCTGTTTGAAATGGTCACCGGCCGCAAGCCCTCGGACCGCTTCCTCATGGTGGCACAGATGATAGGTGTGTTCCTCCTGCTGGCGCTGATGTTCCTCGCTTTCGGAAACGACATCGCAAGACTTATAAGATAAGCATATGAAACGTTTATTATGGGCCCTGGCGGCCTGCGTCGTGGCCTTTACCGGCTGTAAAAGCAATAACAGGAATTTGCTTCCTAACGTAAGCGGAAAGGCGGGCGAAGTGCTCGTCGTCATCGAACGCTCCGAGTGGGAGTCGGACCTGGGCGTCGCCATCCGGGAAGTCCTTTCCGGAGATACGCCGTACCTGGCGCAGCGGGAGCCGTTGTTCGTTTTGTCCAATGTGCCCCCGGGATCGTTCAGCAGCATCTTCAAAGTGCACCGCAACCTGCTGCTCGTCAACATCAATCCCCAGAATGCGACGAACGGCGTCGTTTACAAGAACAACGTCTGGGCCAGGCCCCAGGCGGTGGTCCAGCTGAATGCCGCAGATGTGGCCCAGGCCCAGGCTCTGTTCTCCGAGTCCTCCGCCATGATTGCGGAGTTCTATGAGCAGTCGGAGCGCAACCGCGTCATCGCCAACGCAAAACTCTATGAGGAGCGCTCCCTGCGCGAGCCCGTGGAAAAGGTGACGGGCGGTATCCTCCATTTCCCTTCCGGCTACCGCTGCCGCAAGTTCACCGACGATTTTGTCTGGATCGCCGACGAAAAGCAGTACACCAACCAGACCGTCCTTATCTATAAGTATCCCGTTACCGGCCCGGACGTGCTCACCCAGGAGAACATCATCCGGCAGCGCAACGAAATCATGCAGGCCAACGTGCCGGGTATGTTCGAGAACTCCTACATGACTACGTCCACCGCGCAGGAGCCCACCTCCCGCAGCCTTCGTTATCACGGTCGTGATTTCGTGGAAACCCGCGGTTTCTGGGAAGTTCACGGCGATTTCATGGGCGGTCCTTTCGTGTCGCACTCCTTCTACAGCGAGGACGGCCGGGACATCATAGTGCTGGAAGCATTCGTCTTTGCCCCCCGTTATGACAAGCGTCAGTACCTTCGTCAGGTGGAGGCTTTGCTCTACTCGTTTGAGTGGAAAAAAGATGCAAAATAATTTTGCAGGGTAAAAAAATATTGCTACCTTTGCAATCCCAAGTTTGGTGGGTTCGTATAACGGTTAGTACTCGGGATTTTCATTCCCGCAATAGGAGTTCGATTCTCCTACCCACTACCA